>NZ_JATABH010000076.1:0-9810 GCF_036533775.1 Vibrio sp. M260112
TCGATCCCTAAAAAGTTAAGGGCGATGCGAGAGCGAGTGAAGCGCTACATTCTGCCAGAGCGAAAAAAACGGCCCAAATCAAGGACCGTTCGTATGAATAAGACTCGCTATCCAGTTCGTTCCAAACACGTTAAGTGATAGGAGTTAGCCCAGAGGCGGCTTTATTTGACCAAACATTGTCATCAATTCAGTTTGCTTGCAACAAGATCCAGAATCTCTTTCATCAACGCGTCATCAACTTTCTTTAAGTTGAGCGTTAAGTTGCTGCCTTTACGACTGTAACTTGCACGACCTTTTACTAGATCGGTTTTACTTACCGCCGATTTCTTACTTGGCGCAAGCTCTTCAATCCAAGCTTCAATGGTTTCAGTCACCTCTTTGGTAATACGAGCCACACCTTGAGACTGACTTCTCTGCCATACAAAACCGTCCTTAGAACGACACTTGTCTAGCAGCTTACTCTGTTGGCTCTGCTCCAAACCATTAAATTGCTTGTGCAGTTTCACGATAGTCGGACGACCAAGTTCGGCAACGTTAGGGTAAGCTTGCAGCAATTCTAACGGCAAATCGGCAGCCTTAAGAGCACCACTGACCAACGCTTCACTGCACTGGAACATTTTTGCCAGTGCTTTCTGATCGTCTGCTTCACCTTTTTCCAGTTTAGCGAGCATCTCCTTGCCTTTTTCATACAAGGAAAGTGGCTTGTGCGCGTTCGCAACGTCAGACAGGAACTTAGCATGCTCGGTACTGATGTTTTCGCCAACGTAAATAAGGAACTCTTGCCCAGCTAAGATACAGGACATGCGACGACGACTACCATCGAGCACTTCGATTTTTCCGTCTTCGCGCTTGCGTCCAACAGCAGGATATTGCTGGCCACGTTCTTTAAGTGTGACTAATACATCAGATAGCGCGTGTTCATTTAAGAACGCTTGCTCGCGCGCGTTTTCTGCGAAAACAACGGTCTTCTCGCTCACCTGCTCTGCCGGGATACGAACTAACTCAAACTCGACCTTCTCTTCACCCGCAACCGACAACTCAATGATTTGAGCTTTCTCTTTCGCCGCTTGCTGCGCTTCTTGTGGAGTCGTCACATGGCGCTTATTCGCTTTACCAAATAATCTCGCGTTTAAATCTGAAGTCTTAATTGCCATTTTCTACTTACCCCTGATTTAATGATGACCAATGACCATGAAGCACACGCTCCAGTTCTAATGCACTCTTCTGAACCGCATCTTGCGCAGTCGCTAGTGTCTTCTTACCGCCTTCAAAATCACTGGTTGTGAGATCGAAAACTGTGCTGTAGGTATCAGCACACGTTTCAAATGCGCGGCTACGCGGAATCGTTGCCATCATCACCTGATCACCAAGTAAATAGTTCATCTCGGTAAGAACTGCGACTTGCTTCTTGTTGTCATCTTCGAACATGGTCGGCATCAGACGAACAAATTCTAGCCCCTGCCAATCTTCTGGGAACATTTCATAAACGGTCGGTAAATGCTGGAAAAAGTTAACTGTCGATGCCCAGTCTAGTCGTTTCGCAGCACATGGGATCAATAGAGCATTCGACGCGTACATCGCATTCCATACTAATGGATCCACATGTGGCCCGGTATCAATCATGATCACATCAAAGTCGTCGGCAATTTTATCAATCAACTTTTCTTTCAGCAGCCTAACAATATCCAGTGATTGATTTTGTGATAGGTGCTGCCACGCTTCCGCGTTAAACATTGCATCTTCAGGGAACGCCGAAACCGTTTTTAAGTTAGGATACTGAGTCGGCAACAACACGTTTTTGTGTAAGAACTCATTGTCGACTTCTACCCCCTCAGGCACGTTATCAAGCATGATATCGACAGCTGAGTAAATGTTGTCATGATCAGTCAGGCTAATCTGCGGATTTAAAAACAGACGTAGTGAACCCTGTGGATCTAAGTCGATAAGACAAATGCGGTAACGCTTGTCTAAGTTAAGCGCCAAGCAAGCAGCAAGATGAACCGCAGTCATCGACTTACCGGTACCACCCTTCTGGTTCTGAACATTAATGATCCACGGTTTATTTTCGTTATTTTTCTTACGTTCATGAAACTTCGGGATTCCCGCCGCATCCATCAACATATGTGCTTCTTGCAAAGAAATAGAGTAATGGTTGGCGTTGTTCTTAGTGAATTGGTGACCAGACTCTTCCAACTTGCTGATAGCATCATCAAGCTTACGGCGAGTTAAACCCGAGCGAGTTTCCATCAATGCTTTTGACATTGGTGGGAAATGCTCATCGCTACGCTCTTCCAACACAATTTCTATACGATCAGCTTGAACCTGAGCGGTTTTCTCAGCGAGCTGTATGAGATTCTCAATCGTATGTTCTCGTTTCATTTGCCAAATTCCGTTATTAGTGACTGAAAATTATTGTACAGCATTTGCAACAATAAACAATAAAAAGGTGAACGTGCAATTATAGATGCGAATCACATTAAATAGAAATATGACATTCTATTTAATGCCAATCAGCAAAAATAGGTCAATTTGTTGTCAATTTTTGTCTCTAAGACATCACAAACCAACACAGATTAAAAGTGTTACAGCATCACTTATTTACAATGTAAAAATGTAGGCACTAAAACACAGATGATATTCACTCGGAACGATTAAGATCGCTGTCTAATTTACGGTAGGTGCAATTTTGACTTTCAAAGTGATAACAAACGAGAAACTTTCATTAGGCAAGGGCGACAGATATATGGAGCTAACCATTCGCTAGACGAGTTCCGTTTCGGAACCATGATCAAGGAATATCTGGTGATCATGCTTTCAGGATAATTTCCCTATCTAGGAACAATGATCAAGGCGTTGAGTAGCTAAAAGCATGATCGACATTTTTGATAAACGATTGATCTAATATCGGAACAATGATCAAGTAGTAGGAGTCTTCGGAAGCATGTAAATTTGTCACCAATTTACGGACAAATGCAGATGGACTAAGACTTGGGCTAATATAATGAGGTGAAAATCGCAATATTGACCGACAACTCAATAATTGGACGAACTCGCCTTCATTTCATGATCATGCTTTCGCAACCCTATTTACTCATAACCCAATGTGGATAAGATAGTAAACATGAAGCTCGACTTTCAAGATTGGCGTTAAAGTGTTCAATTTAACGATTTCAAGATTGTTTCCTTGATCATCGTTTCGCTAAATTGGACAATTATTAGCACTCGATGAGCAGAGGCAAATGTCTTTGTTTACTTCAGCTTGTGGATAAGGTGTGCAATTATGATGATCATGCTTTCCTCATTGTATTGATCATTTATTCGATGCTGTGATGATCATCGTTCTAAGCATTTTTGATCATGCTTTCAAACACTTAATGATCATGCTTTCGTTATTTACATGATCATGCTTTCAGCCGACAAAAAAAATAGTTCTTATAACACAATCACTTACAAGCAAATTATCGCCCAGATCAATAGATCATATAATCAATTAAGATCATATTAATCAAAAAGATCAGTTATTTAAGAGCAACAAGTTTTTCTTTATTTATGATCTTTTTTTCTTTATTCTTTCGGAACTATAGCGATATTACGGCTAGTGTGATACGGATCTAATAATGAGCTCAGAAGAAAAACTACTGATCAAAGCGCCAAGAAGCCACAAAGATGGGCACCTATTTGAAGTGTCGGAAGTCGCGGTTAACTGGATTGAACAATACCAACACTTTAAAGGCGTTACGAAAAGTATCGTTGAACTTCTTAACTTAATCTCTTTACGAGGCTTTAGCAGTAAAGATGGTTTAGTCTCGACTACTGAGCTTATTGATGCCACAGACGGACAAGTCACGCGAGCCGCAATTCAGCAGCGCCTGCGTGCAGCCGTCAATATTGGCCTATTTCAACAAGTTCCAGTTCGGTTCGAAGAAGGACTAGCTGGTAAAACAATGCTGCACCGCTTTGTTAATCCAAACCAATTGATCTCTGTACTCGGCGCCACAAGTCTAGTGACTGAATCCGTCAAGCTGAGTGAAAAGCAGAAACGATCAAAAGCGTTAGCTCAAACGCAAGTCAATAAGCGCTTGCTCAATGAGCATGGTTTGAATACGCCACCAGCAATGAAAGATGAAGCGGATCAGTTTGTTGTTTCTCCCACTAACTGGGCTGGCATTATTGACCAGGCGCTAGCGCCACCACGTACGCGAAAAAGTTACCAAAAGAGCATGGTGTCGATCTCTGGTACACGTGCTGTGATCGAAACACGATCTTCTAAGAGCATCATGACCGTTGATGATCTGATGACTTTGTTTGCACTTTTCACGTTAACCGTGCAGTACCATGAGCATCATCAACATCAATACCAGCTAGATGGCACTCATGTACCGAATAAAACGCCATTGTACATTACCGATATTCTCTCACTACGTGGCAAGAAAGATAGCGGACCGGCACGCGACTCAATTCGCGATAGTATTGATCGCATCGAGTTTACCGACTTTCAGCTACATGAGCTTACAGGTCGATGGCTAAGCGAGAACATGCCAGAAGGCTTTAAGAGCGATCGTTTTAGATTTTTGGCCCGTACCATCACTGCATCGGAAGAAGCCCCTACAGAGGGCGCTGACGGCGAAATACGCATTAAACCGAACCTATACATTCTTGTCTGGGAACCGTCGTTCTACGAAGAGCTGCTTACTCGCGATTATTTTTTCTTGTTCCCGCCTGAGATTCTTAAGCAGCACACGCTGGTTTTCCAGTTGTACAGCTACTTCCGAAGCCGTATGTCACGTCGTCATTCTGACGTGATGCTATTGAGTGAGTTAAATCAAAAACTGGCGCGTAACATCGAGTGGCGTCGCTTCTCAATGGATCTGATCCGCGAACTCAAAAAACTGTCAAAAGAGAAGGGGAGTGACGAGCTATTTGTCGTCAACCTTTGGGGTTATCATCTGACGATCTCGGCGATGATCGACAACGACAAAGTCAAAGATTATCAGTTCGATATTAAATGTGATGCCGAAGAAGTGCTCCGCTACTCTCGTGCTCGAACGACGAATGCTGGCAAACGTAATATGGCGCCGACGCTGCCGAACCCACTGCGCAATGAGATGGTGTCTAAACAGCAGCTCGAAGAGATGTCGCAGATTATTGATGGCGAGTTCGAGCCTATCCAGCGCAAAGAGCGTGCACCACGAGGAAAACTTGGTCGTCGAGTGAAGCAACGCAAGCACCTGGTAGAGATCAATGCTGATGAAATTACCATTACTCTATCTAAATATACCTCATCAGAGGCTCTAGAACGCTCTATAACAGCTTTAGCGGCGATGACAGGGCATTCCCATAGCTCAATCCAAGAAGAGTGTCTGGAGCTGATTGACAAGCTTGATTTCTTACGCGTAGGTGATCAGGCCGTTCCATACGAAACGTTGAGTAAGATGGTCGAGCTCTACAACAGCCAGAGCGAGAACAAGCATTTATCCATAGAGCGATTAATTGCTGGATTGGCTGTGCGCAGAAAAGTGTGTAAGCAAGTCTTCGAAGGTCATCTGGATGAAACAGTATTTAGAGCCTTGGATGAAGTCGCCGTTTGAGCCAACGACCATCAATGAAAACACCTTGTTACACACTCGACTAACATTAAGACAAAGCTACTACATTCCTTTGACAGAGCACTGACAATGTATCTCTTCGAGTTGGATAGTATTTATCCCCGAATAGACAACCTTTTGTCCTTTCTGATGAATGAGGGACAGAATTATCCCTGATAGATTGGCTCATATTGTTACATTCATTCTGAATATTTTGCGAGTTCTCTGGACTCGCTTTTTTTTGCCTGAATTTCCACTGTGGCACCTTGATCATTGATCCGCGTTTTTTCGCTCAATCCTAATGAAACGATGATTTACCTTGATCATAGTTCCGATCTTCATTCCATTGTTGTTGTGCCATAAAGCGAACATGGTTTTCGATCAACTGGTGTGATTCTATTTGCCAGCGTCGACTTATCTGTTGTGTACAGAACTCGAGACTTACCACGACCAGATTTTGCATTCTTTTCATACACCAATCTTTAAGTTCAAGTTCACTTTGATAGTGGACGACGACTTGCTGAAACTTACTGTAAGCAAATTGTAGGTACTGATAGGCTTTATCGGGTGAACGCTCTCGTTCTTGTTGAAAAAGGCGTAAGCATCCGTCGAGCCAGCACGCGATGGCTTTACTTTGCTGCACGGAAATGAATGGTCCCCAGATTTGATCAGGAGGAGAGAGGATCAGGGATTCTAGCTGGTTACCTTGATCATGCTTTCGATTTTGATACCAGTATTCGATCTGTGTAAGCCAGTTCTCCAATGGATTCATTGCGTTTTCACCTAATCATGTGCCGTGAAATCTCTAGGTGTGATTAGTTTGGTTCATGATGAAGTCATTTGGCAAATCACCACCGAGGTCATTCGATGCGAAAACAGACGTCAACGTGCCAAAAATGGAGTGCTATTTTTGTAAGCAGTAGGAGGCGAAGGTTGGGAGCATAGGCAGTAAAAAATGAGACCGAGATCGCCCAACTTTCTTTAGGGGTAATCCTTTAAATGTACTGTGAGACTTTTGGTGGAGCAAAAACTATTTATCGAATTAACAGTAAGAATGTAGGAACTATTAGCATAATCACATTCTGAAGCTAAAATTCTTAACAAGGGGTGAGAGGTTTTGCTACAGATTAGCTGTCCCTTGCATGGTTTGTTCGGAGGTTATTATGTCCATTAATTCTATTGACCATGATGATATGAGTAAAATTGCTGACAAGTGGGACTTCACGGAAGAAGTTGAGTCACAGAAGCCTGTGAAGGGCGTTAAATCCGCAGAAGCTCGTCGTCGTATTGAAGCATTAAGAGAGATTCGAGAAAGCGGTTTAACAATCGAAGAAGCCAAAGAGCTTGGCATCTTGCACTAGTTAGAAACTCTATCTCGAATACTTAAGGGTGGCGTAGGAAAGCCACCCTTTATTTTTTTCGCTAATTTTTGAGCGATTCCTCTCGCCATAGTGCGATTCTCTCTCTACATTCGCTTTTGGTGTGGTATATTCCCCCCTCCATATTTTTACAGATTTGAGCTTTAATATGTCGATCAACCTGTCTAACCTCTCGGCTAGCGAAAAAAACAAGATAGAGCTTGATAAGCAAGCATCGTTTTTGGTTTGGAAACTCCGTGAAGCTAAAGCTGGTCCAGATGAAATCGACCAGACAGCAGCAAAGATCACTGATGACGAAGAACAAGCCTCATTTTTAGAGTCTGTAGCCAAATATAAACGAGTAATGGGTGTGGCATAATCCACTCATTTCCTCAGCAAGTGTCAGAAATTGAAAAGCTCACACGTTTTGCTAAAATCCTTCGCAATAAATTGAACTAGAGAGAACATCCCGATGGGAAGAAGTTTTGAAGTGCGCAAAGCCTCAATGGCAAAAACTGCAGGCGCAAAAATTAAAGTTTATTCCAAATACGGTAAAGAAATTTACATGTGCGCGAAAAACGGTGGCGGAGACCCAGACATGAACTTGTCTCTGAAACACCTAATCGCAAAAGCGAAGAAAGACCAAGTTCCTGCACACGTTATCGAAAAAGCGATCGATAAAGCGAATGGTGGTGGCGGTGAAGACTACGCTCCAGCGCGTTACGAAGGCTTTGGCCCTGGCGGCACTAGCGTAATCGTTGACTGTCTGACAGACAACGGCAACCGTACTTTCCAAGATGTTCGCCAATGTTTCGTTAAAACAGGTGCTAAGATCGGCGTTGAAGGTTCTGTTTCTCACATGTTTGATCACCAAGCTGTATTCCAGTTCAAAGGCGATGACGATGAAGTTATTCTTGAAACGCTAATGATGGAAGACGTAGACGTGACGGATGTTGAGCTTGAAGACGGTGTAATCACTGTATTCGCTCCTCATACAGAGTTCTTTAAGACTAAGACGGCGCTTAACAGTGCATTCCCTGATCTGACAATCGATGTCGAAGAGATCACTTTCGTTCCTCAAACTCACACTCCAGTAGCGGGTGAAGACGCTGAGAAATTCCAGAAGTTCCTTGACCTTCTAGACGATTGTGATGATGTTCAGCAGGTTTACCACAACGCTGAACTGTAATCTTTACCGTTGAAAAAACCGAGCCTTAGTGCTCGGTTTTTTTATGCCTGAGAGGTGGATGCTTGACCCGTGAGCCAACTAGAAAGTCGGCGAACTTGTGGCAGGACAGTCAGGTTGAGCGTTAACGCTACTGGCCACGCAATAATAAAACTATCGAGCCATATAGCAGGCCATTGGTGATTGAAGCCGAGTTTATACCCAGATAGTAGTCCTGACATAATGACCGCCATTGTCAGCGACGATAATAGCGCCGAAACCCAAAATTGTTTGCGATTCATAATTTATGCTCCTGTGCTTGTTGTTTTGCTGTAAATGAGGATATAACTATCCAATAGTGAAAAATATAAGCAGGTTTAGAAGTATGAATTCCATATTTGGAAATATTGATGATCTCTATCTGTTTTGCAGTGTGGTTGAGCAAGGCTCGTTACTCGGTGCTTCCAAGACTTTACACATCCCCGTCTCGACCATGTCACGCCGCTTATCCGCGCTTGAGCAGCGATTAGGGATGCGTTTACTAGAGAAGAAGGGCAGAGAACTGGTTGCGACACAAAGTGGCTTAGAAGCCTTTGAGTCGCTTCGTAGCGGTATGGAGTCGATCGAAAGTGGCTTTAGCCAGATGCTGAGTGAAACTCAAGAAGTCTCTGGCACGATTAAACTGGCCATTCCGCACAATTTCTATCGTGCTTTTGTTGGCGAAGTCGTCGAACAGTTTTTGGTGGATTATCCTAAGGTGATGTTAGATCTGGTGCTCAGTCAGGAACAGGCCGTCCCCCAAACGGATCGCGATCTCCTCATCACTTTCGATTTAGCGGATATGGATGACATGATCGCTAGGCCTTTGTTTACTGCTCATCATGGCTTTTTCGCTAGTCCAGAATATTTGGCGAAAGTAGGGCGAGTGGAAAGCCTCAGTCAGTTAAACCAACTGAATTGGGTCAGTGTTGATCATGTCGTAGATATATCCGTCTACCAGCAGCAGAGTTTGGTCGATGTTCTTCACATCAAGCCCAAGCTGATCGTCAATGACATACTTGCGGTATGCGGTGCAGTTGAAAAAGGGTTAGGTGTTGCCTCGCTGCCGTTTCGACATGTCCACGAGGGAATGAATATGGTGCGAGTGTTACCTCAATACCAGCGCAGCGCTAGGCAAGCGTACTTGGTCTATAAACAGCGACGTTATCAGCTCAAGGTATTGAGTTTGTTAGTGGAAAGATTGATCGCTGGTGTCGATAATATGCAATCGCGAGCGCATTTTACACTGTAAACTACCCTGCGTAAGTCGGGAGAGAAGGACATTAGATGGATAGGATTGTCATCGCTACAGGGGATCGCTTGAACTGGCGCAGCAAGGTATTTGGTTTTATAGAGTAAGGCTAGGTTAAATGTACACGGATGGCAGTGGATCAGATCGCGTGACTGTCTTGCTGCTAACCTTCCTGTTAAACGTGGCGGTACGCCTGAGGAGGTGGCGCAGGCTATTGCAGGGTTGCTTTCTGACCAAGCTTGGTATGTCACGGGGAGATGTATTGCCTGCCGTTAATATTAACCACAGGTGGTTTCCAATGAACCTCAGCGTCAATGGTCCCTCCTGCTTCAACGCCTGCAAATACATCCACTTTTGCGCCTGCTTGTGCAGCAGCAACTGGGGACCTCACTCCTGTATCCGCAACTACCC
>NZ_JATABH010000077.1:0-9609 GCF_036533775.1 Vibrio sp. M260112
CTGAGGCCACGGGCGGCGAAGATGAGAATTTAGATTTTTTCTTTTTCATGCATTAAGCATGACGGCTAGAAATGATCACTCAATTAGGAATGTTGGATCAATTGCGTTAACTCACACTTTTTGTCAATGGACTGCTGGTGAACGCTTACAATTTCCGTACTTAAGAAAGAAGAAATTATGGGGCAACAAATTTTGGCAAAGAGGCTACTTCGTTGATTCGGTAGGGATGAACGAGGAAATTATACGCAGGTATGTCCGACATCAAGATCGTGTGGGAAAGGAAGAAGAGGAGCGTCAGATGCGTCTTGGGTTAAAAAACTAACAGTGAGCCCCCTTTAAGGGGGCCTTTCAAAGCCACCTGCTATGCAGGTGGATTTTTACATGAGCTTAAGTTTATTTAAGCCCATCGCCATGCCGGTACGCTTTCATAAAAAAACCAAGAGGTTTACGTATGGCACAATAAAGTGCTCTATCGCATTCCGTGGCAAGAATGTGAAATATCTGTGATAGTCGCTAAAACCCATATGGGTTATGGCCGGAACAAGTCCATGAGTGGACAGGTAAGCGATGCAATTGGCATTAGACGTTTTTCAAGACAGTTTATCCGCACTGCCGCTCAATCGAGCGGCAGTCGAGCTGTTGCTAACGGATGAGGGGGAATGACCCATCATGAGTGAGATTAGACAAGTCGGCCCCAACCACAGGATCGTTCAACTGATCATTTGCTTAACTGATAGGAGTTACCTCATACAAAGGGGCTTTTTTGTTGAAAAAATTTGACTAAACCGCCACACTGTCACTTTATATGTAACGCAAAAATATTTATGCACCCAGTATCAATTCGTTCTGCAGGCGAAAACGATCTCGAACAGCTTAATGAACTGATGTATCAGCTTCATGATGAGCACCATCGTCAATGCCCTAACTACTTCAAAACAGCAGAAGAGATAGAGCAAGAAAAAAGCATTGCTCGCTATCTAGACGATCCTGAATGTCTTGTTTTTGTGGCATGTCAGGCTAACGCCATCATAGGCTTTATCACAGGGCATTTTTGCGAACTCATTTCTACAGTTAGTAAGCCGATCCAAATGGGGAGCATCGATGAGCTATTTATCTGCCCTGAATATCGTGGACAAGGTGTGGCGAATCAACTTTGCCAAAAAATAGAACAACGCTTTGTCGAGTACGGTGTACAGGAAGTTTTTGTTGAAGTGTGGCAATTTAATGCTTCAGCGGTCGAATTCTATCAGCAGTTCGGTTTTGAACATCATATTCATTGGTTACGTAAGTCAGTCGGGAAACACAAGCCAGCATCATGAGTTTTTATTCTAATATAGTTACCACCTTTATATGTCTGATCTCAGCCTTCTTTTCTCTTTCCTCTGTGGCTGAGTCAGACTCATCAAATTTAAAGGGGGCGGTGTGCGTTATTCGCTCAGGCGAGAAAGTGGTGATGGTTAATGAAATTATTACCAGCAAGCTTTCACTGCCAGCAGGCACCATCGCCAGTGGTGAAGATCCAAAGCTGGCAGCGCAACGCGAAGCGTGGGAAGAGACTGGGCTGGTGGTTTCTGTAGGCAATGAATTAGGTCGGAGTGATAACGCTGCGTTTTATGATTGTGTTGCGGACTCAGATATTGTCGCTTTCCAATACAACAATCTTCTCGATGGTAACGAGTTACCCATTTGGTTTGCTCCACATTATGGTATTGAGATATCGTCTGCAATGTTAGTCGATCCACAACTGGTGCCTAAGGGAGACTATCGTTTTCCAGATCAACTTCAGTGGTTGATTGATGCTTTGCCCAATGCCACCGATCAGGGCGTACTTTACGTGGGCAATCTCGTCGAGGCGGCGCCATTTTTCAATCAGTTAGAACTCGGTTGGATGGTGCAATTGCAACATTCTTTGCTCAAGATGCCTGAGTATATTTATACGGTTTTAGACCTAATGTTGCTCGCGGGTAATTATCTTGCCAATCCGCTAATTCTATTGGGGTTATTTCCTCTACTTTATTGGCGATTTGGTAAGGAGTTTTGTTATCGAGCGTTCTTTGCCGTTACCGTAACATCACTACTTAGCCTTGTTGCTCAACAGGGGTTTGCACTTCCGCGGCCGCATGTGTATCTGCCTGCTGTAGAGTTGGCATCAAGTTATGGATTTGGCTTACCGAGTTTACCAATAGCCGTTTGGCTTTGTGTGGGTGTGTTGGTTCTTGATGCACTGAAAAAACTGTATCTTAATCGTTGGTCAATCATGCTTCTGATTGCCGTGAGTTGGCTCGCTATTGCCAAGTTTTACAGTGGTGCTGCTTTCATGATTGACAGTATTAGTGGCGCGTTATTAGGTGCTTTATGTGCATGGCATATCATTAGACTACAAAACCGAACCGAAGTGGATGCGATGGTATTACTCTCATCTAAGCTGGTTTGGGGTATGCTGGTTTTTACCGCGACACTACTCACCATCTTTTGGCCAATACCTGTATTTACTTATTGGTTAGCAATAATAGTGACGGTGTTCGGTTTGGTTTCAACCCAGCGTACAGAGCAGAAAAAGGCGAATGGCAAGGATACGGTGATTGCTATGTTTGCTATGGTCATAACCTATTTGTTGGTCAGTTATGCTGCGACCTTTGTGTCCTCAAGCGGCCTCTATTCGCTGATTGTCGAAACACTTAGATACCCGTTATTGCTGATTGTGTTCGCAATACTTATCAGAGCAAAAGCAAAGGCAGCGTAACGCTGCCTTTGTGCATTAGGGCTTATTTGTTCAAAATGAATTGCTCAATAGCTTTTGCAACTCCGTCGTCATTGTTGCTCGACGTAATATAGTTGGCGATGGCTTTGGTCTGTTCCATCGCGTTTTCCATCGCAACCCCAAGCCCAGCATATTCGAGCATGTGGTGATCATTTTCAGCATCACCCATGCAAATCACCTCGTCAGCCTTAATGCCTAGATAATCTGCAATGGCTTTGACACCAACGCCTTTATTACTGTCGAGACTCAGAAACTCAAGGAAAAAAGGCGCACTTTGAACAATGGTAAATTCCTCTCGCACCGATGGTGGGATCTGATCAACCAGTTTGGTCAGGGTTTCTGGCTCGGCAACAATCATTGCCTTGATGATAGCGTGGTTGTCATCAAGTTGTTCAAAGTCCATTTCGGTTACTGGAATTTGGTTAATAGTGGATTCAATTTGAGTGAATTCATTGTGCTTTGGGGTGATAAGCCCTAGCTCTGCACTAAAGGCATGACAGTAAGCACCTAGTTGTAGCGCCAGTGCTGCAACTTGTTTCGCGCGCTTACCATCAATGATGGCAGTGTGAATCAGTTTGTTGGTGCCCAGTTCTTTCACCATTGAGCCATTGAAGTAAACAACGAACTCATTGTCACCTTCAATGTTGAGCTCCGTTAGCTTCGCTTGCATGCCGTCCAGAGGACGACCAGAGGCAAGAACCACCTTTACACCACGTTGACGTGCTTCGGCAATCGCACGTTTTGTTCTCTCGCTAATGGTCTTTTCGCTGGTGAGCAAAGTGCCATCCATATCAAGAGCAATCAATTTATACATAACTTACCTTAAAATAGAGCGTAGACGACGCAAAAGAGCCCAGCATAATGGCTGAGATTCGAATGATCAATTTATGAATTAGTTGACCTTCAACTTGGAGTCCTTTAAGGTCTCGTTCCTGCAAACTTTTGATGATGATTTAGGCTGAGTTTAAGTTGTATAAGATTAACGAAATGTTTCAAACCATTCAGGGAGAAGGGGTCTTTACGGGCGTACCTTCGGTATTTGTCAGATTGCAAGAGTGTCCAGTGGGTTGTGCTTGGTGTGATACTAAGCAAACTTGGGATGCGACCCCGCAAGACGAATGCTCGCTTGAAGAAATCCTAACCAAGAAAGAGGACTCTCCGACTTGGTGTAGTGTATCAGCACAAGACATTGTTAATGAGTACAACAAGCAAGGCTACACCGCTCGACATATTGTGATTACTGGCGGTGAACCTTGTATTTACGATCTTCGTCCTCTAACGGCTGCGTTTGAAGCCATGGGTTGCCAATGTCAGATAGAAACCAGCGGAACTTATGACGTTGTAGCTAGCGAAAATACATGGGTGACAGTGTCACCGAAAGTGGCTATGAAAGGCAAACTGCCAGTGTTAGACAGTGCATTATTGCGAGCGAATGAGATTAAACACCCAGTAGCAACAGAGAAAGACATCGATCAGTTGGATGCTTTGCTAGAACGCGCTCAAGTGCCAAAGTCGACTACCATTGCTCTTCAGCCAATCAGTCAAAAACCACGTGCAACCGAGCTGTGTATTGATGTCTGTATCGCTAGAAATTGGCGTCTGTCGATCCAAACTCACAAATACCTCAGCATTGCTTAAAGGAAACAAACATGAACAAAGCCGTTGTAGTATTCAGTGGTGGTCAAGACTCAACCACATGTCTTGTCCAAGCGCTTAAACAGTTTGATGAAGTTCACGCGATTACTTTTGATTATGGTCAGCGTCATAAGTTAGAAATCGAAGTGGCACAAAACTTAGCAAAAGAGTTGGGTGTTAAGGCACATAAGGTGATGGATGTCAGCCTATTGAATGAACTGGCAATTAGTTCCCTCACTCGTGATGACATTGCGGTTTCTCATGAACTGCAAGAGAATGGCCTACCAAATTCGTTTGTACCTGGTCGCAATATCCTGTTTTTAACCCTAGCGGGTATCTATGCTTATCAGATTGGTGCGAAAACAGTGATTACTGGTGTATGTGAAACGGATTTTTCTGGCTACCCAGATTGTCGTAATGATTTCGTTAAAGCGATGAACAACGCATTAGCTCAGGGTATGGACTACCAACTAGAGATTGCGACCCCATTGATGTGGCTGAATAAGGCCGAGACTTGGGCATTGGCGGATCAATATGACGCTCTGCAACTTGTACGTGAGAAAACCCTGACTTGCTACAACGGGATTATTGGTGACGGATGCGGAGATTGCCCATCATGCGAACTGAGAAAAGTCGGTCTAAATGACTATTTGGACAACCGCGAAGCGGTGATGGTAGCCTTAGTGGCCAAGCAATAAGAACAAAAAAGCGTCCCGAGGGACGCTTTTGGTCATTAGTCTAGGTACATCTTCGCGAGATCTGATGGCTCCATCTCTTTACCTTCAAGTTGAGCATTCCAGTTAGTACCAACTAGAACACCATCTTCAGCAAGAGTTAGCAACCAATCTTCAACGAAAATATCCAGTGGGATTTCTAGCACTTCGAAGTCTGCCCACTCTTCAACATTGTGCGCTTGTGCATCTTCTTTATTTGACCAGAATGGCATTACTTCACTGTTTTCAAATTCAGTAGAGTCACAAGACAGCCAGCCTTCTTCATTTCGCATGCCCCAAACTAGCTTAGATTGCTTAGTTTCTGAAACGAATAGCTCAAGGTTTGCTTGAATATCAGAAGTTAATTTGCTCATTGGTTTTATCTCATACGTTTAATTGCTGCTAGGGTAACACTCATCACCCAAAAGCAAAATAAAAAAGGGAGCCGAAGCTCCCTTAATCAAAAACAAATGGTTATTTCTCAATCTTAGTGAAGATTGACCACTCTTCTTTAACATTACCTTTGTGGCCGACAACCGTTGCCACTACCTTGCGGTTTTTCGCATGACTGATTTCGTCTGTGCCTAATGCTTCAAGATCTGTGTCACCGAAACCTATAATGCGAACACGGTCTGGAGCAACACCGTTTTCAAGCAATGCCTTTTCTACTGCTTGTGCACGACGCTCAGATAGAGCCATGTTGTATTTCGCTTTACCTACTTTACTTGCATAACCACGAAGTTCGATCGACGTTGACGGGTAAGATTCAAGGAAGGCAGACATCTCACGAATCTGAGCTAAGAAAGCGGGTTGAATCTGATCCGAGTCGTTAGCAAACAGGATATGGAGATTTAGCTGTTCTTCTGTTTTGATGTAAGTGCCACATCCATCGTTATCGATATCGGCTTTAGCCGGAGTCTGAGGACATAAATCGCGCGCATTAATCACACCATCCCCATCTTCGTCCAGCAAGTCTGCTAGCTGATTCGGAGTCGGAGTTGCGCGATACTCGTACGTGTCTTCGGCTTTGAGTGGTGCTGCAAAAATCGTTGCAGTGACAAGCGCTGAAAGTACTGTTTTTTTCATCTTAGTATTCTACCTTCTTATTCCACTCTTCAGGTGTATCCACACGTAGTGCCGCCATCAAGTTGCCCGTTGCATTCATAACACGGTACTTAGCGTACTGCTCGTCATACTTAGCATCTAGGTAACCTTTGCGAGCCTCGAACAACTCGTTCTCAGTGTTGAGCAAGTCAAGTAGGGTACGTTTGCCGAGCTTGTACTGCTTTTGGTACGCAATAACGGTGTCAGATGCCGAGTCTACGTGGTCAGCAAGAAACTCTTTTTGCTGAACGGTTAGATCAAGAGCACTCCATGATAGACGCAAACCTTCTTCAACAGTGCGGAATGTACGATCTCGGAAATCTTTCGCTTTATTCAACTGATATGCTGCGCTCTCTGAACGGTCTGCATCAGAGCCACCGTTGTATAGGTTATAGCGCATACGTAGCATTGCAGAGAATTCGTCGCTGCCACCCTCAATGCCGCCGGCATCATCGCGCCAAGTTTGGTTGGCTTCGATTGACAGTGTTGGGTAGTTAACGCCTTTAGTTTGGTCGTATTGGAATCGAGCAGAATCGACATCAGCTTGAGCTATCTTGATCACTGGATGTGAGTTAAATGCGGTGTCTAAAGCTTCATCCACAGTGAAAGGGATTGCGGTTTGATCGGCACGAGGGAAGATTAACCCTTGTGGTGCTTGACCAACGATACGCTTGAATTGAGTGTGGACATCAAACAGGTTGTTTTGCGCAGCGAGCAAGTTGCCGTGCGCTTTAGCTAAACGTGCTTCTACTTGTGATAAATCCGCTGTTGAACCTATTCCTGAATCAACACGCTTGCTGATGTCACGATAAATCTCTTTGTGTACAGCCAGATTACTTTCAGAAAGAGCTAACACTTCATATGCTTTTGTCGCGTCCAAGTAAATCTTAGTCACTTGAAGAGCGATATCTTGGGCGTCGGAAAGAAGTTGGAATCGAACAGACTCGGCGTCTGCAGCAGTTCTATCCATGTCGTTAAGAGTAGCAGAACCATCCCATAACAACTGTGTCAGCGTCAAAGTCGCTTCTTTACGGGTCAATTCATTTTCGGTTCCTGATGCCAAGTCAACCGCTTCATAACCAATACCTGCATCTAAATCCAATTTAGGCATGTAAGCGCCAGTTGATGCTTCTGAGTCATAAAACTTACTCATAAACTCATTGTATGATGCTTTAATTTCAGGATTCGTAGTAATGGTGTAGGCAACTGCTTGCTCTAATGTTTGACTATGTGCTGGAAAGCTAAGTGCAACCGCGCAACTTAGTACTTTCAACTTATTCCAATTCACTCTGACTCTCCTCGAAGTGCTCGTAATTGAGGATAATACTCAACTTTTTTGTCTCGTTTGTGAGATTTATCCATCGATAGCGCCAATAAAATAACACTCTTAGTAGCAGAAAACTAATGAAAAACGCATTTATTGTGTTGCTAAGTTGTTAATTATCGACAAGGATTAAAAAATTGAGTGCATATTGGTTAAAGAGGCATCATTTAGACTTTATGATGCTAAAAGTGTGATCTTAATTCACGGTCTCAATGTTGAGAAATGCAACTTGTGTCGTGTTTGTTGAGGCTTTTATGCAAAAAATGTGTTTAGCCGAATAGTTAAAGATGTTAATTTATAACCTGCATGAATTTTTAACATTGCCAAATTTTTGTCGGCAATGACATAAGCAAGAATTTAGTCAAGGATAAAGGGCTTAAAATATGGGTTTTGGTACTTACGTAGCAGTAGGCAATTTAGCAGCAAACCAAATCATCGTTATTGATGCAAACGGTAATGTTCGAGTTTTGGTAGAGGGAGAGCTTCCAAAACCCGGTGAGGTGATTGTTCAGGGCAATCCTAAGTTTGCTGAAGATCAACAACTACAAGTCAACCTAGTTGGCGACAACGGCGAGAACCAAGATATCTCAGCAGAAATTGCAGATATCTTTGCTGCGTTAGAAGAAGGCCAAGACCCGACTGAGTTAGGTGAAGACTTTGCAACGGCCGCTGGTGGTCAAAGTGGTTCGAGCCTAACTGCTTCCACAACTGTTGCGCGTGATGCTGCCGAGACTATTGCTTCGACTAATTTCGATACTTCAGGTTTTGAATCATTAGGTCTTTCTCAGACACAAAGCCTTGCACTCCTAGAGCAATTCCGTCTATTCAATCCTATTTTCGTTGATCTAAACAATGACCCACTAGGTGATAGCCTTGCCGTTGTTACAGACGAAGATACACCTATCAGCGGAACACTGACTGCTACAGACCAAAATGCCCAAGATATCCTAACTTTCTCCCAGTCTTCTGCGCCTGCAAATGGTACGGCTATCGTAAACCCAGACGGCACTTGGACCTATACGCCGAATGAGAATTATAACGGCCCTGATAGCTTCACTGTCATTGTCAATGACGGCAATGGTGGTACAGATACGCTGGTAGTCAATATTGATGTTACTCCTGTGAATGATGCTCCAGTCTTTGTTGACTTGAACGATGTACCAGTTGGCGATTCAGAGTCTGTTGTGACTAAAGAGGACGATCCAATTTCGGGTAAGGTTCAGGCTACCGACGTTGATGGTGATGACTTAACCTACTTAGTATCAGAACAACCTAAAAACGGTCAAGTAACTGTTGATAGTGAGGGTAATTGGACTTACACACCAAACGAAGAATACAACGGTACCGATAGTTTTATTCTTACTGTGGATGATGGTAACGGTGGTACAGACACAATTAAGTTTGACGTGGACGTCTTACCTGTGGCTGAGATGACAGTGACCGCCGGCCAAACTGTAGTGGAAGATGATAGCGCATATATAGAATTCACTATTTCTTTAGATCAAGCAGTGACGGAAGATGTCGAGCTAAATCTGTCTCTGGGAGAGCTAAGTGATACAGCAACTAAAGGAAGTGACTATTTAGATAATCTATTTATCGCAATTGGACCAGGTCAGTTCCGAGCTTTAACCTCTGAAGACTTAATATTGAAGTCGGGTGAAACTCAGTTAAAAGTCTACGTTCAGGTTCAAGATGATCTGGAGACTGAAGATCTAGAATCAGTCACTTTAACTGCTCAGAGTAATAGCGAATTCTTGGAGTCGCCTTCTGCAAAGGATACTGGAACTATTGAAGACGATCTGGTCAAGCGCGAAGATGGCTCTAAAGTGGACGCAGATGCACCAGATCTTCTAGTGAGCGGCGGCGACAAAGCGGTTGAAGGCGAAGAAACGTGGTTGAACTACGAAGTCTCGCTGAGTGGCGACGCATTTGGTGATGTAGCGGCCAAGCTTGATATTACAGGTACAGCTTCAGATGCGGACTTGGGTCGCATTCAAATCAAACTTCCAAACGGTCAATGGCAGAATTACGATGAGACGGACGGTTTCCTAGTACCTGATTCAGGTGTGGTG
>NZ_JATABH010000078.1:0-9385 GCF_036533775.1 Vibrio sp. M260112
TCTGCGCGGTCAGGTAATGTTAGAATCATGAGAACTCGGTAACGGTTGTAGGTTTGTATGTTTGGCGACTGATCAGATCGCTCAAACGGTACCGAGTTCCCTTCTTTTTCTACAAACCAGTGATCTATATTTAGGAACAGTTATTTAGCGCTGATAGTCTTCAGGCAACAAACTATGACCATTGCAGTCGGCTAAATACACCAGTGCATCAATAACGCGAATCGGGGTCAACAGATTCTCTTCGTTGCAAGGGGCTAACTCAAACGAGAGGTACAGTGTATCTGCTTCAATCTTGACGAACAGATTACCTTGCGGTGCTCGTTCTTGAGTTAGAGCGAAGGTGCCCACACCGAGGAAGTGGGAGCTGTTTAAGTTGCGCGTAGCGTAGATATCACATTGCAATTTATGAGCAAGGGTCAAGAAATCGAGCAGGAGATTCACTTGGTCGTCCGATACTCGATCGAGCGCATCAATATGGGGCGCTTTGCAGTAACGGTCGAAATAGCCGATCATTTCTTCTATGTCATTGTCAAATAGCATCTTCTGGCACCTGTGTTGTTTGGCTGGCGATTGTACCTATACAACTCTCTATTCACAAAGCGTTTAGTACGGCTGTTATCCTCAGTATGTGGTTGATCGTTTGTCACGAAAATTCGGCTTATCGCGGCGTCGAAAAATAACAGCTATTCGTACCGTTTATATAGGTTGCATTGCTTATTTGGCTGTATTATAAAGTGTTTATCAGCACAATAACTTCATGATTATATTAGTTTTTACTAACCTTTAATAACATGGAGAAAAGGTGATGAGCAAGAAAACTAACAACTATAGGCTAGTGGATATTCTCCGTTTTCGTCGGGCTTACGTAATGTCGGATTTTAATCTCAACACAGACCAAATATCGGTTCGTGGTGACGATTACCAATTGTGTAAGATAAAACAGGTAGAAGTACGTAAGCTTGGGATAAAAGATAACATGGTGAATGTTATTTCCCTCGCTTTAATGTTGTCGGCCGCGACTTGGGCGTTTGTTCCGCAATTTGGTTTTTTAATGCTCGCATTGACTCTAATTCTTGCGTTTGCGTCTTGGAGAAAATACGAACTTAGGGCTGAGTTTGTTGCAACGGATGAAACGGGAGATTACTGGGTATCGATTGCTCGCGGCTGCAGTAACGCAGAGTACAAAGTATTTCAGCAAGTTGAATCTCAACTAGCGTCTTAGGTTAAAAAACGAAGGCTCACCCACTTACGGTGGGCCTTTTGTTTATTGAGGTGCGTAGGGGATGGGGCTTTCAAACCGCCTTCACACTGCGGAAAGATCAGCGTTAGGAGGTTCAGATGTTGAAACTGGTAGTAAAGGTTGCGATCATAAATGTCATTGCGGCTATAGTTGTGTGGTTGCTTTCCTACGTTGTTGATTTTTTTGTCGTCACACGACTTTCTGATTTCTTATTTATGGTCGTTTTTGTTATCTGGGGTTTGGCAATGCTAACTTGGGAAGGTGGAACAGATAGCAAAACCGCTAGGTACAATAACCCCAAGCTCGATTCAGTCTACAAGATGGTCAAAGGTTTTGACGTCGAGAAAGATGAAAGAAAACGCTATCGACAAAACTACCAAGATGGTTTGGTATTGTTTATTGCAGGTATTCCCGCGTTAACAGGATGCATCATTTTAAACATTTTATAGCTTAGGAAGAGCGTAATATGTCACTGATACCTTTTATGAGTTCGCATTATGGTGTGCTAATCGATTGGATCGACTCAGACCAACTCAACTATTTGTGGGGAGGAAACTGTTACCAGTTTCCATTGACCGATGAACAGATTGAGTTTCACTGCAATAAGGACATTGTTCACCCTTTTATGCTGGAGCACAACGGCGAATACGCTGGTTATGTTGAGCTTTACCAAGAAAGGGCTGACTGTTTTCGTATCTGCCGAGTGTTTATTGCACCTCCATTTCGTGGCCAAAAGCTGGCGGCGAAGATGCTGCAACTATTAATCGACCATGTACAATCCCATTTTGTGGTTTCTCAGTTGAGATTAGCTGTGTTTGAACACAATGATGTTGCGCGTAAGTGTTACCAGTCACTCGGGTTTCAGGTGGATAAGATAGAGCAGGGAACGCGTCGTTATGAAGGGAAAGATTGGAATCTAGTGTTGATGAGTAAAGAATTGAGTCACATAGAGTAAGCCCCACAAAGCGGACGTTGTGAAGCTAAGCCATTAGTTTGCGATATTCATGGTCACGTTAAGATCCAATGAGAGGCGCGACAGTTTATCCTTTAGAATACGACGCGCTTTCTCCAGTTCAGCCACCTGAACTTGTTGTCCTTGAGAATGTACATCCAGTCTGACGCGCAGCTCACGACCTACCTTAATAACCCCCGCCACGGCAAGTTCCTGATCAACTTGTGTCTCTAGGGCGAGCACCTCTTTGTTAACCGCGTGACAGATCTCTTCGTCAGGTTTCATCATCAGTAGTTCGCGTAGTGCACCTGCTAACATCTCAAGTGGTACTTTAATGAAGTAGAAAGACATCAGCAGCATCATCACCGGATCCGCATAGACGGCATATTGTGCGAACGGTGAAACGGATACCAGCCACGCAGCCACGAAACCTAAGGTTACAGCAACGCTAAGCAACGTGTCCATCTGCCACTGTTTTACTTCAGCGTCTACCAAGCCAGATGAAATAAGTTTCGACTTATTCGCGATGTACCACCATGCGTAGCTACAACCAACAACACTTACCGCACCGAAAAGCGTTGCAATACTCGCGTCAACTTCACGGCCACCATTCATTAATGCCTGCACAGCTGAATACAGTGAGTAGGCAACGATCGCTAAAATCACACTACCTTTTATTGCGATCACTAGGGGCTCAAGCATCGCTTTACCAAATGGAAACTGGCGCTTGGACGGCTGAGCAATGTATCTAGACACGGCGAGCGACAACAAAGTTAATAGCAAACTGACCAGTGAATATACACCGTCAAAAACAATGACAAGTGAGCCAACTAGTAAGCCGAGTACGAGTCCGCTACCCGCAAAGCCCGATGCTAAAAGAGCTGAGAAGGTTAGGATTCGTTTTTCGTTAAGGCTTGTTCGGGCACACATAATGAGTTCTCTTGTAAAATTCCCCTATATTTTTCTCAAAATAAGAGAATTAGACAATCCCTATATGAATACCCAATATGTCAAATAGATGATTTTTAGTTAAAATCGTTATTTTTCAATGGGATGTGAATAGAATGCGGTGTCAATAATATTGTCGCTGACTGATTGATGGATCAAATAATCGTCGCAATGGTTAAAAATCAAACAAAAATTCGTTTAATTTGTCTGCCAGCCAAGACATTCCAGGATGCTCTGCCATACCTGAAGAGGTGAACATACAGTAATCTTCTTGGGTCAAGCCATAAGTGTGTTTTATTACCGAGAGTTCCTGTTTGCGTAGCAAGTGTCGGATCAGCGGTTCAGGGAGTACGCCCCAAGCGTCTTCTTCAAGAATCGTGTTGAGTATGTAATCAAAGCTTGAGAAGCCTATGTGACGCAGCGAGAAGGGTTGTAATTCTGGATTATCTTTTTCATTTAGATAAACCATGACGGCTTGCATAGCGTTACGCAGTTCGTCATCCGAGACCCGACGAAGTTTGGCCAGTGGGTGAGTGGAACGACATACTGACATCAGGCGTATCTTGCCTAATGGCTGAAACGTGATGTGAGGGTCATTGAGTCGTTCGTAATCGACGCCAAACGCGAAATCAACTTGGGAAGTTGCCACAAGATTTGCCAAGTCACCACTAGAGGCTAAAACAATGTTAAATGCGGTTGCGGGAAAGCGGTTGTTAAGCTTATGAGAGAGATCCTGCCACAGTTCGTCAGGCAGAGAATCGTCACGAGCTATCCATACCTCGGCGTTAAACTTACCAGATACGTGAGTACAGGTTTTACGAATACGCGCTGCGGTAACTAGCATATTGTGACAATCTTTGTAAATGGCTTTACCCGCTTCAGAAAGCACCAAATTATTGCCACTACGAACAAAAAGTTCGACATCGAGATCTTTTTCTAGTGCTTTAATCGCCATACTCAAGCGTGTGCGGTTGCACTCTAGTTGGCGAGCGGCCTCGGAAACCGAGCCTGTGTCGGACACAGTACAAAAAGCTTCGATCTGAGTAAGGTTCATCTTTTGTTCAATTTGGTTAGTCTCGAATCGATATTATATCAATCTCTGTCAATTGTCTGTTTTCCGAATTGAAATGCTATGAATTTCATGCAGTTTTGATACTCTTGGGGCATGCCTAATGAATGTTGTTACAGGGAGATCATGATGGCTAATAGTTGGGATGATGTCGCACTCGATTGGGACTCGGATAACACGACTAGTGTATATGCGGATAAAGCTTTTGAATCTCTACAGCAAGTAGTTGATGTTAAAGGGTTACATATTTTTGATTTTGGCTGCGGAACAGGTCTGCTTAGCCAAAGAATGTCTCAAACGGCAAAAGATATTGTCGCGCTCGACAGCTCCGAAGCAATGATAGAACAACTCGATAAGAAAGAGCTTCACAATGTAGAACCCGTAGTTGATCTACTGACTCGTGGTTTAGTGGCGATGCACCCTGCATTTCGGGCACAGTTTGATCTAGTGGTTGCCTCTTCAGTGTGTAGTTTCCTACCAAACTATTCAGATGTCGCGGATATTGTTTACAGCATCCTCGACGATGGCGGACATTTTGTTCACTGGGATTGGTTGTCGGACAAAGATGAAGTCGGCGGAATGACGATTGTTCACGCTCAGCAAGTGCTGACGAGTGTGGGTTTTAGCCAAGTAGAAATCACTACGCCGTTTACCATCACAACCCCGCACGGCGAACAAACCGTGCTGATGGCGGTTGCCAAAAAATAACTCGATTCGGTTTAAACATTAAAGCCCAGTAGAAATACTGGGCTTTAATGTTTTATGCCACTGGGATGGTCTGATATTGACTGACTTCGTCTAGTACCCAAGGGTTGGCAATCGCCCCCTGATTTTTAACGTCTTGTCCATGAAGAACTTGTTTAACTGCCAGCTCGACCAATTTACCCGATTTGGTTTTGGGTATTTCACTTAACGGATAGATTTCAGCCGGAACGTGTCGGGGTGAGCACTGACGACGCAGCGTCTCTTTTATGGTCGAAATCATGTGCTCGGTCAGTGATGTATGAGGCTCAAGCTGAACGAACAGAACGACTTTTTCATCACCATCTACTTGCCTTGCAACGGCGATAGAATCTTGGATCCCAGCCAGTTGGTTAACTTGCTGATAAATTTCTGCCGTTCCGATGCGGACACCACCGGGGTTCAAAGTGGCATCACTTCGTCCGTAGAAAATCATTCCGCCTTGTTGAGTCATTTCGACATCATCGCCATGGTGCCATGTATTTTCGAACTTATTCCAATAAGCCATATGGTAACGCTCACCATCATCGTGCCAGAACCCTAACGGTTGGTTGGGGAAACTGTTTTGACAAACCAACTCACCGCGGGAGGCAATAATAGCTTCACCAGATTCATTGAGCACTTTGACATCCATACCCAAGCCTGCACCTTGGCACTCTCCGCGATAAACCGCAGAGATTGGATTGCCCAATACGAAGCAACCGCAAATATCGGTTCCGCCAGATATGGATGCAAGGTGGATATCGACTTTGATATTGGAATACACAAAATCAAATTGTTGAGGATAGAGGACTGAGCCAGTTGAACAGAGTGTTTTGAGAGATTTTAGTGACAACTGGCTACTAGGATTAAACTGCTGTTTCTCTAGAGCTTCTAAGTATTTTGCCGATGTACCAAACAGCGTGACCTTAGCATCTTCAGCCAGTTGCCAAAGTATTTGCTCGTTAGGGTACATAGGGCTGCCGTCAAATATCACCAAGGTCGCGCCGCTTGCTAAAGCGGATACGTGCCAGTTCCACATCATCCAACCACATGTCGTGTAGTAGAAAATACGATCTTTCGGTTGAATATCACAGTGAAGTTGATGCTCTTTGAGATGGTTTAATATCGTCCCTCCCACTGAATGAACGATACATTTCGGTTTGCCTGTCGTACCTGAAGAGTAGAGGACAAAAAGAGGATCATTAAAACTAATCCGCTCATAACGCATCGCGCGTGGCAGGTAGCTGGCAAAAATCGCTTCCCAATCAGAGAATGACTCACAGCGGTCATCCATTGACATATCTATTTGTAAGTAGTCAATTTGGCACGTATTTAGGATGCTTGGAATCGCATCAACAATTTTGCGGTTTTTCTCTTCTATTTGGAAGGTCTTACCGTTGAAGTCGTAACCATTACAGCAAAACAGAATTTTGGGTTGTACTTGTCCAAATCGTTCGATGACGCTTTCCGCGCCAAAGTCAGGTGATGTTGAAGTCCAAATCGCACCAAGGCTGGTCGTTGCGAGCATGGCGATCACAGTCTCTGGCATATGTGGAAGATAGCCGGCGACGACATCGCCTTTTTCGACGCCATTTTGAACCAACCATTGCTGAATGATTGAAACTTGGTCACACAGCTCCTGCCAAGTCAGTTGACGACTAGACCCTCGTTCGTTCTTAAACCAAATTGCGGTGTCATCTGGTGCCTGAAAAGAGTAGGCCAACAGATTTTCGGCATAATTTAGTTGCGATTGTGGAAACCAGATCGTATCTCGGCTTGGGTTAAACTGGCCCCACTTGGCCAACCCTTCGCCTAAAATGCAGTCGCCCTTGTAGCCTATGACGTCGCAAAACTGCCAAATCTCGAGCCAGAAGTTCTTTTTGTTTTCAATCGACCACTGGTGCAAGTCAGCATAGCTATCGATTTTATTTCCCTGAATATTAATGTGTTTTATAAATTGACTCAGGTTTGATGACTCCACTCGCTCACTACTTGGAACCCAAATAGGTGCTGGAAGGTTCGTCTGCGAATTAGACATGACATCCTCGTCTTATTGTTCTCCGTTTTCTCGAATAAGCTTTGATGAAAAGGTAGCCAAAGTCAAACTTACCGAGCTTCAACAGATGGCTGAAAAATAAGAAAAAAGTGTTCAAATGTAAAATAATTGTTACACATAGTCGGTATGAGAGAGTTGGCTGGCTAAATTGTCACCGCCCCTGCATGACGATAGGCTTAATGTGAAGGAATTGTTAATGGAGCTGGTCATGACACAATATCGTTCTAAGCCTGTGAATGATAAAGGGGTAGTTGAATGGAGTTCAGAAGAAGACCAAGTATGGAGTGATTTGGTTAGTCGCCAACTCCACTTGGTGAAACAACGCGCCTGTAAAGAGTATTTGGCAGGGTTGGAGTTGCTGGATCTGCCACTAGATAGAGCGCCTCAAATTGTTGATATCAATCGGGTTCTCAAGCAAGCGACGGGCTGGCAAGTTGAACCCGTGCCAGCGTTGATTAATTTTGACCGATTTTTCGCATTGCTTGCAGACAAGAAGTTCCCTGTAGCTACTTTTTTGCGGAGTAGAGAGGAGTTTGATTATCTCCAAGAGCCGGATTTCTTTCATGAGATATTTGGCCACTGTGCAATGCTAACCAACCCTGAGTTTGCTGAATTTACCAACATGTACGGCAAGTTGGGTCGAGATGCGAGTGATAAGCAGAGGGTATATCTGGCGAGACTTTACTGGTTTACTATCGAGTTTGGTCTTGTCAAAGAGGGAAGTGAGCAAAAAATTTATGGCGGCGGGATTCTATCCTCTCCAGGTGAGACTTTGTATGCACTGGATGATCCGCTTGCTAAACGGGTTGAGTTTGATCTCCACACCGTGCTCAGGACACCTTATCGAATTGACATTATGCAGCCGGAATATTTTGTCCTAGACGACATCGATCAGCTTTATACCCTGAGTAAGATGGATCTGATGTTTCATGTAAAACAGGCGATGGCTGCTGGATTATTCCCCCCACTATTTGAACCAAAGGAAGTAAATCATGCTTGATGAATTGCGTTGCGAAGCGTGCACCGCTACTGCTGTAGCTCTAGGCGCAGAAGAAAGAAGACTGCTATTGACTGAGCTAGAAGATTGGCAAGTGCTTGAACGAGACAGCATCCCCCAGCTAGAAAAAGTCTACAAGTTCAAAAACTACAAACTTGCTTGGGAATTTGTCAACAAAGTTTCAGAGCTGGCTGAAGAAGAATTTCACCATCCTTCAATTTTACTTGAGTGGGGTAAGGTGACGGTGACATGGTGGAGTCATTCGATAAAAGGTCTGCATCAGAACGATTTCATCTGCGCAGCCAAGTGTGACAAGCTGATTTAGCATGCAACCTAGTTCAAAAAAGTCTGATTTTATCAGGCTTTTTTGATGCGAGATCACGCAGATAACGGCTGTTTATGATCCAGAACTTGCTCGATTTTGCAGACCGTAAGTGGCTTTGACTTTAAGTACCCTTGAACATAATTACAATGATGTTGGCGAAGTATTGCGAGTTGTTCTGGCGTTTCGACACCTTCAGCAACCACTTCGAGGTCAATGGTATGTGCCATTGAGATGATCGCTCGACATAAGTTATCCGCGTTACTCTGACCAACAGCCAGATTAAAATTAAACCTGATTACCCCGACTTTCAGCCATACTAAAAGCGTCTATACTTAATGTATTGTTATGGGAGGGTTTGGTATGCCAAAGAATCAGATTCAATTCCAAGGTGGGATTTCTATTCCTCGATTTCTAAGTCTTTATTGTACAGAAGAACAATGTCAGAAACGCTTATTTTCATTGCGCTGGGAGAATGGCTTCATGTGCCCTAATTGTGGCTCTACGAGCTACTGCCAGCTTAGGTCACGTCCCCTTTATCAATGCAATTGATGTCATCAACAAACCTCATTAACAGCAGGGACATTGCTTTCCAATAGTAAGCTTCCATTAACGGTTTGGTTTCTTGCTATCTACTTAATTACACAGGGTAAAAATGGAATTTCAGCTCTTGAGTTATCTAATCATTTAGGCATTTCCTACAACGCTACTTGGCGGTTAAAGCACAAGTTGATGCAAGCAATGAAGGAAAACGATGATAAACAACCACTTGAGAACATTGTACAGCTTGATGATGCCTATTGGGGTGGTAAAGGCAAGGGCGGTAAACGGGGTCGTGGCTCTAAAAAGAAAACGCCATTCGTTGCTGCGATACAGATGAATGACGAGAGACACCCAATCTACATGCGAATGAGCATGGTGGATGGCTTTAAGAAGCAAGAAATCACAAATTGGGGTAAAAAACACATCGAAGAAAAGACACTAGTCGTTACAGATGGACTTGCTTGTTTTGAAGGCTTAGTCGATGCAAATGTCTACCATGATGTTGAAAATAAGAGCCAAGCCGAGAGTTTGGAGG
>NZ_JATABH010000079.1:0-9227 GCF_036533775.1 Vibrio sp. M260112
GGTTTGCGTAATGTTCTCGCCCAATAATGTGCACCACCACACGCTTCAACACCTATTCGCATAGGTGGCATATTTGCTATTGTAGTCAGCAGTTTAGAGCGAGTAACCGACTTATGAAGTAGGACTTTGCCATTTTGGTCGACAGCATGAAGACTAAAATGGTTTTTAGCTAGGTCGATACCGCAAAAATAAGAATAATCAGACATGGTGCCTCCGGTGCAAATGTATTCCACTTAAGTGTGGCAGATCCTCGGGAGGGGGAATCCATGTCATTCGTTAGGTTAATCGATGGAGACTTCATGAAAACTAAGAAAATTACGATCCGGAAATTTCAGAAGCGATATAATACTTACTTGAAACTTCTGCTGGATATTCGTGGTGATATGGGGTGGTTTTTTGATGATTCTCATAAGGCAAATATTCTAACTGTCCCATTTATACTATAGAAATGCCGCATGAAGTTCATGCTGACTGTTTTCTCATATCATCTGATAAAGTTGACGAGTTAAGTGAGCTTTTGGATAAAGCATGGCAAGCCAAGGCCATACCAACGTTTTATCAGTTGGAAAATGACCTAAAGGTACGTTCTTCTGCTAGTCAATGGAGTCGATTGGATTTGGTGAAAATCTGTAGATATCTCTATCTGAAAGGTGATAGCTGGGATGATACATTTTGGAATACTTTGTTGACTCCTCAGCAGCACCCATCGGAAGCTGGTGCGATAGTTAGAAAATTTGACCGGAGTAAAGAGATATACTTCGAGTGAAAATTGGGGCAATTAATCGTGTCTAGTTTAAAAGACAGCTATCGTAATAATTGTAAGAACAGATATTATTAAGCGTTGCTATTAGATGTAGCGCGTCAGGATAATTCGACGATAATTTCAGGATAATTGGAGTTTCTTGAATCTCACTAGGTGGTTCTTAAGTCCCACCATACGGACATAAGTATTGGTTAGTTTATACCTGTATCAGGGTCAACCTTAATGGATGGTGACGAGGAGTCTACGGTAGTTTTGACTCTGTTATCACTAACGTCCACTTTAACTCTCACGTCTCCCCCAATTGGATAATGAGATTGCGCATCTTGTGATTTGTAATTGCCTGTTAAGTATGCAGGTAAGGATTGCTCTTTGACTAGCTTGTTGAGCCTATCCGATGTTGTTTCCATGCCTTGGGGTTTGGAATCAAAGACGCTTGGGAAAACATCCGCGAGGGTGGTTTTCTTCATTTTGTAGAGTGAGTGAAAATAACCTGGGTTGCTCTAAATAGAGGGAGATAAGATTGGTAGAAAGGATTTGGGCGTAGAAGCAGGGTCAATAGCGGTACAAACCATGTTTAAACCCTGTTTAAATTGCCTCAGATTTGTTAGAAGATTTTCAGAAGAGCCAATGCTCACATAAATGCCTAAAAACGCTCTGAGGGCGTTTTAGAGAGAAATGCCCTTTTGGGATAAAGGGCATGATAGCGTAGTTAGTGGCTTGATGATAGAGATGTGTCTTTGCGCTTTGAAGACGAATCAAATGCATGGTTCTGAATAATCCTTAGTAGCTCAAGTACCTGTTTAGCGCCTAAGGCAGAAACACGGCAAGCTAACTCATGACTTTCAGCAGCAGTTAGGCGATGTGTGTTCATGACTGACTCCTGTTACTGTGTGGCTATAGGCTGTTTGGCCTGACGCGTGGCACTTAACATTTCAACGCTAGCAGACAAGGCAAAACTCAAATCATCAATGTCGATGTCATGAAGATCTTTCGCATTTCTAAGTAGCTGAGTCAGCACGTCTAGGTTACTGAAAGCAAATTCTTCAATATCAGCAGCATTCCAATCTGTTAGCAATACTGCACGGGTTTCTGTTTGATCTTGAATTTTCATACTTACAGCTCCTTAATGATTTCTTCGTTGACTTTGTCTTCACCCAGAGAAGCGCAAAGGTTCATGGCTTTGGTGATGAGGTTGTTGATTACCTGCGGATATACCAAGCTTCCAGATTGGTTACGGCGTGTTTGCAGACGCTCTCTTAAGGCTGATGCTGCGGAGGCATCCATGATTTTGTTATAGTCACAACCTGCACGCTCAAACTTATGTTTCAAATACGCCTCGATGTCGTGATCTAAAGGCGGAACCTCAACGACCATGCAGCGACGAATGAACTCACGCAGCTCGTAGTGGCGACGTTCATCAAGGCGGTGAAATAACTCAGTCTGACCAACCAGTAAGATCCCAAGCAGTTTTGAAAAACCATCTTCCAGCTCCCAAAAACGCTTTAGGTACTTCATCACTGGGATGGTCAGGTCATGCGCTTCTTCAATGATGAGTACGTGACGTTGACCACCTTTGAACGCGGTCATAAGCAAGCGCTCAACTTGTCGAGCCTTAGCTTCCATGCTGCGCTTTGGTGTTTCACTGCTAATGTCGTTGATAATGGCATCACAAATACCAGCCGCCGTTGCTCGTGTCTTATCGATGATTTTGGGTTGAATGACTGATATGTCGCCGTCATTGTGTAAATCATCCAACAACAAACGGCGCAGAACGCTCTTACCCGCACCAGAATCACCCACTACGGCAAGAATGCCTTGGTTGCGCGAGACGTCCTTCATTGCCGCCAGTACGTAACGGCTGTCTTCGTTCATATAAATATCACGTACACCACGAATATCATTGATAAACGGGTTACGGAAAAGCCTAAAGTGTTTCATTGCTTCTTGTGTTAACATTTGGTTCTCCAGTTCGATGTCCTGATTGATTTCTTCTAGCTGGGGTTCTGGTTGGTCATTGGTTGCAGCCTCTGACCAACCGCTTATTCCCTCTAGTCCGTTAGAAGCAAAGAATGCCTCTACTTTGTCTGTAAATTCTTGTGCGCGTCGCTTAGGTGGTTCATTTAACCGTACCGCTCGATGCACCGTGCTGTAGTTCATGTCTAGATAGTCAGCTAGCGCTTGTATGGTCAGTCCAGCATTATCTAATTGCGCTCTGAGCGTATTCATTACCGCCTTGCTCCCATAGTTCAATCAATGTCTTTAGCTCACTTTCGGTTAGGCCGTCAGGGTGTTGCTTCTTCAATAGCGCTCTAACAGACGCCAGCTCTTCTTTTCGTGGGTTAAACGCTTTTTTAAAGCGGTTTAAAGCCCCTATAATCGTCATTTTCTGCTCGGTTAATGGCTGACCTTCCACACTCATTTCCGTACCGCGCCGAGGCATAAAGGATGGGACAGATTGTTGCTCAATGTCTGCCATCGGGTTGATGTCACCATTAAAGGCAGGCACGCGCCCTTTACGCACTTTCTTGATGTCTCGTGGGTTATCGGTGCCCCATGCTGCGGTATCGAGTCGCTTACGGCTGATATCCGTTTGTGTTTCACGTATCGCTTTGTGTTGCTCGCCGATGATAGGAGCTTGTAGGTTGAAACCTGCTGCATCACGCTCAATAGGTAACGCTTCATGTGTGTGCTCTTGTCCCATGTCATCCACACTCATCACTCGAATAGCAGGAGCCTTGTAAGGGTTAACGAATACCTTTACTTCATCACCCGCAATGATGTGCGGAATATGAGCCAGTGAATAATCGAGTGAGGCATACCCTTTAGGCGCAAAGCTAATGCTGAGTTCGTTAGGTCGTACCTTTCTGACCTCTGGCTTCGTTTGTTGCATCATGCTCTTCACCAGCTCTACGTCTTTAATCAATCGAAGCTGCTCCGTTCGGATGGTCTGCCACAGGCCAAAGCGACTTGTTTTGTGGCGAGAGTGCGCCTTGAGCGCTTGAAAACCCATCGACCATTTCACGGCATACTGATTCAATTCTTCAATTGAGTTAATCGTGGTAAACGCTAAGCGACTCTCAAAGCGGCGCTCGACAATATTGTGCGTGGACTCCACCTGACCTTTAGCCCAAGGACGCCCAGGCGTGTGTGCGATGTGCTTTACTTCCAACATATCCAGCATATGGCGGGTTTGGTGCGCAATGTTGGCTGAGCCTGCATCCCATATCAGCAACTGAGGGACGCCATACATCAACTCACCTGTATTACGCTCACAAAACGCCTCAAACAGAAACTTGGTAATGGTCTCCGTGTTTTCACCAGGAGCCACGTAGTAACGTAAGAAAAAAGCACCACTGTAATGGTCGGTTGCAAGGTAACGTAACACGCGCTCATTGACGATACGGTCAAGGTTTTTGGGCTTGTTCTTGTAGAACTCATCTTCTGCCATGACTCGCAACCCTTTGCCACCTTTGAGGTAATACAGCACGCAGATAGACACATCAAATTGCCATGCGTGGTTAGGGTAGAGTGAACGTTGGCTAGTTGTCGTTTCCATTGTGTTCAACTGATTTGGGTGTACGCGAAAACGCTTAAATGCCCGTAATACCGTAGATTCAGAAATATCTTGTGAAAGCTGTCCGTTCGCTAAGGCAATATCAATCGCGTCACGGATGGTCATCAGTCGTTTTCCGCTGTCGCGCTCACTCTGGCGCATTAGGTTAGCCAGTAATTCCGCTTCAATACGAGTGATTGCCAACTCACCACTATCATTGCGCTTCTTGCGTCCAGATGCCCAACCTAATGCTGCAAGCTCTTGATAGAGTTTATTTTTTGAAATGCACAGATACTCGGTCGCTCGTTGAATAATCGAGCCTTTTTCACCACGGCCTGCACCATCTAGCTCCGCCATTAAGTGTTTTAAGTATTGTGCGCGTTCTAGCTCAAGTGCATTCATACAGGCTTAACCCTCGCTATCCATGAGCAATGCACTTTCTGAATGCCATTGCTCTAGATGTTCGATAACGTGAGCGGCTATCCCCATATCTCCTGACAAGCTTAGGAAACGCTCTAGTACACGAAACAAGGTATCTTCACACGCTTGGTCAATATCCGTAGGGTGTTCATTGTCTTGGATCGTTTGAATGGCATCAAAGAGTCGAGCCATGCCGCTGTCTACCGCGAGAGCCGCTATATTCAGTTGCTCTAGCAACTGGTTATTTAACTGCTCTTCCTTTTGGCGAGCTTGAGCAGGTGATAGCGGTGTATCGAGCTTTTTCGATAAGCTATTAATTTTCTTGTCTTTGTCAGCAAGTAAGCGCTCATGAGATTGCTTTTCTTGTGTCAAGCTATTCACTTCTTGTTGAAGAGCTTGCTTCTCTTGACGATGCTTTGCTGATAACTCTTCAATGATTTCAAGGGCTTCATCACGGTCTTGAACCTTTACAACTTCGCCTTCAACGATAGCGGTTAAGTCTTCTTGGGGAAGTTTACGCAATCGGCGTAGATCTTTAGTTGTGACGCCTAAGGTCTGCATTGATTGAAGTGCTTTCTCACCAAATTTGGCAAGATTTCTCAAATCTTCATCGACAGTAGATCGAGATGTATGACAGATTTTGCAAAACTCATCCCATGTACCAGTTAAGATCACTTCTTTTTGCTGACCGTCAGCAGAATTTGCATAAGGCATCGTGATGCGTTGCCCCTTCAAAGCCTTGTAGCTCTTGGTTTCTTTGACTTCTTTCAAAAATGACAAACTGATGGCGTTAGCAAAATTACCAAAAGCTTGAGACACTTTTATTTGTCCAATTAGCATTCCTGTTGTGATGTCTGCACCGTTGCTATTTGCAATGCTGAGTGCTTCTGCTGCATTCATTTCAACTGCATCTTCCAAATTCTGTGATGCTTTTTCTAATCTTTTTAATTCATCTGACATTTATAGTTCCTCACCAGTCAAATCTTTAAACTCTGCTTCAATAACCTTTACTTGCTCACGCACAGCATTTCTGTAACTGAACGCCAGCTTGATGAAGTGGTTTGAAGGCTTCCATAGCATGTTTTTTTTTCCACCAACGGCATCAACCCAACCGCTATCGACGAGAACTTGCAAGTAACGATGGAGACTAGACCTAGGGATACCTGTATGGTCACCTAACTGCTTTAAGCTTGCTCCTTCAACACCTTGAGAGACCATGAATTCAAGAAGATCGAGCGCTAGTCGTGTCGGCTTCAGGTTGTACCCTGCAACGGAGTTCTGAAATTTACTCTTCATGATTTATCACCTTTCCCGTTTAAAAGTTTATTAAACGCTCTGTTTAGTCCTGATCTTGAGGGCGCTCGTTCCTTTCCAAACTTATCTACACAAGCGGCGAGAACATCTTTCTGAGTCATAAACTCTAGATCCAAGCTCATAATGAACTCATAGAGTTCTCGATCTGACTCAATTCTTGATAGCTGTCGAGTTCTTGTGGCGAAATGTTCATTCTTTTGCCCTAAAGAATTGCATATAGCGCTAAGCACATTTTTGGCTTCAATTGCATTTAGTTGCATTAAAATTGCCATGATTTTTTCTTGTGCTTTTTTCTCTTTAACTTGTTCCATAACAACCTCTTAAGAAACCTGGTTATCAACACCTGAATCATGAATAACCTTATCGCGTAATAACTGCGCTTTTGGCCCATTCCACGAACCAATCAAAGCAGCTCTAGCGTTTGAGGGGGTAACGTTGTTATTGCGGCACCATTCAGAAAAAGATGTGCCTTGGGCAATGAATGCTCCTTTCAATAAGTTGAATTTTTGGATTGATAATGGCTCTGACAAAATTTTCATATTTATTTACTCCGATTATTAAATTAGACTAATACGACTAATTAACTACAAATATTAGGCGGATTATCTACAATGTCAACAAAAAATGCATCGTTTAAGTCTGATTTTGGTTCTAAGCTTAAATTAGCTAGAAAGAACCTGGGATGGAGTCAGGAAGTATTAGCTAGAGAATTAGAGGTATCACGAGATACTCTTAGTCGATATGAACGAGGTGAGCTTTCACCATCACTAGAAGTATTCACTCGAATGTTAGAACAGTTTGCGGTGCTTGAGATTCAAGCAGAAGATCTTTTAACCGAAAGAGAACAGCCTCAAAAGCAAACACATACTGTTCCTTCGTGGGGATGGGCTACTGGGTTTTCATTTGAATCTGGTGGGGCTTTTACTGTTGGGGCTACGTGTCAGGATGTCGTTCGTTTATTGGATGTTATGATTAGCAAGTTCCCATCAGACAATCCTTTTAAAGAAACTGCTGATAAAATTCGAGAATACATATCTGACCAAGAAAATGATGAGGCAAATCACTTAGAACCATTTGAATTTGGCTTGGAAATACCAATAGCACAGCAAGCTGCAAGTCTAAAACCTGAGTTTCCGAAGGAACAGCTAAAGAGTAAAGCTGACAAAGTCTTTGACAAATATCTGGAGGAGAAAACTAAGGTAGCGTCGCTACAACAGCAACTGGTCAAACTACAACAGGAAATGTCTTCCAAACACTAGCTACCGCCTAATGATTGGGGTGGTCATTGTAAAGAGATGGTCATCCCAAAACTCATCACCCCTCACCCCTAGATATCCCATATAATCCCTAAACACTGAACTATTATCCTGACGTCACTATAGTATTATCTTGGTTCTATACAATTAGAAGAACTTAGAGCTTTACCAAAGAGGTGAGTAGGTATAAAAAAACGCCCTTGTAGGGCGTTTTGTATCTTGTTGAAGGTAAATTAGCCACAAGCTTTAATCGGTTCGCTTTTAGCTGCTTCTTCTTCCGCTTCTTTTCTCGCTTCTTCTGCGACTTTCTCACGCAGCATCATTTTAAGCTCTGCATCTACAAATCGTTTGAGAACTTGTTTGATTAGTGGTTGGTAGCCAATACCATGAATCTTAGCGATATTTTTAAGGTCTTCAATCAATCCGTTTTGTAGGCGAATCGAAATTAGCTGTAATTCTAGAGACTTATCAATTATCTCTGACTTGATTTCTACTTTTTCTACAAAGTGTTCGTCACGGCCTAGTTGACCGTCTTCCCATGCTTCAACGGTACTTTCGATCTTCTTAGGTGTGTTCATTGCATACTCTCCTGCGACACGCTGTATCAGTGTCACTCATCGGGTTTGTTAATTGATATAATAATTATTAAGCAAATTTGTTAAAGATGCGAATTTCTTCTGGATTTGCTGCATATGCTGTTTTGATTACAAACTTTTCCAGATCGCTATAATAGATAAAGACAACTTTTAGTTTTTTCCCTGTATCAGTCTCTGATACGAACCATAGTGTAGGTGGGTCTGTAAGATGTTCTTCTCTCGTATCTTTTAAGAAGCTTTTAGTAGATTCCCTGTTTGCAAAACACTCTATTACTTCTTGCTCAGTGACATCATGTTTTACGGCCAGTTTTTTTCGAACATCATTAGAAATTTCAAAAGTCATAGATTTTTAGACTTCATATCACGTTAAAGAAAATACTGTATGAACATACAATGCTAATTTTATATTTTGTATTTAGTATATACAGTATATACAGTATATACATCTGGCTGCTTTTAAATCAATAATGATTTATTTCTAAGATCATTTTTTGGAATTTGATTTTGTTAATTTTACACTTTTTGGTGTTTTGTTTCGCGTTTCGTTTTGAATGTGGTTTTTTGTTGTATATACGGTGAGTAATAAGTACTGTTCGGCCATACAGTAACTCTCCAAGATAGAGTACGAGTTATAGCAGGGCCGATTTAATCCAAGTAAAAATTTGACAGCTTTTTATCTTTTTCTTGATAACTAATAACTCCACCCCAAACTCCCCACATCCAGAGTTAGTTCGGTGCCTTTCTCGTTCTTGGCTTTGTCTACCGTTACTGGCTTATCTGACTTAATCCGCAGTTCTACTTCGGATTTGCTTTTCATTGTCTGTGGGGCCAGTGGCTGGTAGGGTCGGTACTGGCTTTGCGTAGCTAGGTTTCCGGTCGCGTAGCCGCTGTATCCTTGGCGCTCGGTGCGGTTATGGGTTTCGGTGGTGGTGATACCCAGCTTGGCGTTTTTGTCGGTTATTCTCAGTAAATCGCCATTAATTAGTTAAACTAGTTTTCAATTAAATCAACTAATTACGCTACCTCGGTCTCTTCTGCGATGAATCCACCCGTTTTATAAGCTTCTTATATTATTTATTAAATATCAAATGGTTATGATGAAATTGGTTTAGAAGTGGCGACAAAGTGGCGACAGTTTTTATCCAGATAAGTGTAAGTATTAAGAGCTAGATTTAGACGGCGTTGTTGATCAAATCAGCTTGAAGATCAACGACGCCATATATGACTAGCCGTTAGCTTCTAACAGGCATACCTAGTCCTATGACTTTGTTCATTGCTTTGACATTTGCCAGTGCCTCACCAACTTGAGCGTTATAACATCTCAA
>NZ_JATABH010000080.1:0-8566 GCF_036533775.1 Vibrio sp. M260112
CGAGCCCCGTTTACACAGAGCCTTATTGTACTCCGCCCAGTTAGTTATCTTCTTTTTTGCCTTACCCATGCCACCACCGCTCTAACCATCATAAAGGGTCAGATCGCAAGACTCGAAAAAGGTTCAACTGATTTAGGCAACAACGCCGACTAAAAGGACAGGCATCATTAAAGGATACTTGTACTCTTGGCATAATGAGTAACAGTAAATGAAAAGGACATTTCTACTTTGTGGAAACAGCGGACATTTAAAAAAGGAGTGACAGATTTGTGATAGGTTTTTGATAAGATTGAGTTTGAGATTTTCAATTATAAGAAGGTTGTATCAATGTCATGTGGTGATATTAGTAATATTCGTTTTGGCTGATAGTAAAACGGCATTAAGAGAGATTGAAGAGTTACAGGGTTTTTCTAAGGCTCTTTCTGTTTTTTTAGGTGCATCTGCAATGTTAGATATTTTTGGTGGCAATGGAGTGTTGATGTCCTCCTATAAGATTTACACCACAGACTTTGAACTCTTATCTAAAGCAATGAGGTCTTCAAATCCAATACTCGTTCGAAGGGTCGAGGATATCTCTGCAAGAATGTACATGAGAGCTGGCTTGTCTTATCAAGAAAAATTGTTTTGGAAGTGTTTATACAATGAAACTCGCTAATATTACGTTTGTTTTTATTCTACTTTGGTCTTTCATTGCTAGTGCTAGTGCTAGTGCTAGTGCTAGTGCTAGTGCTAGTGCTAGTGAGGTGGAAGATTTGTATTACCAAAAAATAGAACAATGTGTTAATGATGAGCAGCGAAAAAAAGATTTAACAGCGCGTGATGTTACTCCTGAGGAGCTTAAATATATACCGATTGTGAGAAGCTTGAGAGTGGAGCGTTGCTCAAAAATAGAAGAATCCAATTACGTACAAAGCCTCGGTGGTTCAAAGATTCCTGAAACCATTTCTACTTATAACAATCGAGATTTGTCTACATTAACGAAAGGGGAACTAGAAACTATCAGAAATATTGATGAACGGCTCGAGAGTTATAATCTTGAGGTTGATCTATTATCAATATACGACAAGTTGAAAGTAGAGTAGTAAAAGTACGATAACGATAAACATGATCATAGAAGTTGCTTTTATTAACTTAGGATTATGGTCAGTAAAGTCAGAGTACATGTAGGCTAAAATTAGTAATGATGGGAGGCCTATGAACAAGGGCCCTATCTTTGAGTGCTTAGGGAGACTAACTAGAGTTATCAAGCTTATGGCATACAAAGCATATACAGTTAAGGCTATCCATTCGTCGGCTGATAGCTTTTTCCAAAAGATAAGAAGCACAATTAGTGGTGCTACTAATAATTCCATTTTAAAGCCCTTGAACTGGAATGTTTTTACTCTTTCGATATTACATATCATAGCGATTTAATGTAACAGTTTTCGACTCTTTTTGGATGTAGGTTAACTTCTGGATGAACGACAGTTAGATGAAGGTTGTGGCACTCTTATTTATAAAAAAGGAGCACATTAAGTGCTCCAAAGGAAAGGGCAGTGTTTGGTTTTCCTTAAGCAGTGGCGAATTTGTAAGTGCGATAACCGCCAATCAGGTTACGGGCTTTGAAGCCGTTATTAACTAGCTGACGGTATGCTACGTTACCGCGTAACCCAACTTGACAGTAGATAACAATCTCCTTGTCTTTAGGCAGTTCGTCCATACGCTGACGCAATTGGTCTACAGGAATGTTGATCGCATCTTTGATAAAGCCAACATTTTCGAGCTCGCCAGGGTTACGTACATCAAGCAGTACTTGATCGTCTGTTAGTGAGTCCATCTCATCAAAGTGAATCGGCGTAGAGTCACCCTTAATGATGTTGTTCGCGACAAAGGCGGCTTGGTTGATCACATCTTTGGCACTGCCATATGGTGGCGCGTAAGTCAGTTCTTCTAACTGCCAGCTATGCGTAACAATAAATATTGACGACCACTTAATAGATCGGCGGCCAAACCAAGAATATTAAGTGGATATGTCGTGAGCGGCTTTAGCCACTATTATACCTTTCTAATAATTAGTGCAGATTGGTCATGATGGTATTAAAAGAAATATTCGTACATTTTTCTATCTCAATAGTGCTATTAGAGCTAAACCCTTCATCAACAATTATATAAGTCGTTTAAAGGAAGAGGGTGACTTCTGTGAGAATATTGCTACCACTGCCTTATTTGGTACAAAAGTCACCCTAAATTTGATGATTTATAGGTTATAATTATTAATCACCGAGAACTACTTTGTTGATAAATTGTTTCTTCAGCTCTGTTGCGAGTTCTTTGTTAAAGTGAGGTACTTCAGTTGCTGTGGTACCAGTTGTATCCTTCACCATAATGACTGAGCCAAATTTATCATGCATGCGTTGTTGAGTTTCTGGAGAAACTAACCAATTGGTAAATAGGATCGAAGCCGCAGGTTTCTGAGTGTTCGCAGCGATCGCTACAACATTACCGCCACTTGGCATACCAAATTCAGGGACATAGAACTTCACATTCTTAGTAATCGCGCCTGAATTTTGTAGCCCAATTAGATGATCTTCCCAAGCAGGAGCAATGGCGATTTCACCATCATTTAGTCGATTGAGACTGTCGGCACCAGAAGCAGAGATCACCATATTCTCTTTATTTCTATTAAACCAGTCCCAAGCTTTCGACCATTGAGTAAGCACTTTTTCTGTAGGTTTCTCTTGAGGATCAAATGGGTCTGAATTGATGGTTACCATACGCTCAATAAAGCCAGCCCCCGCACCACCAGTATTTGGGTCATTGTATCCAAATCGCTTCGGATTATTGGTGATGAAATATTGTAGTTGTTCAAACGTTTGAGGGATCTCCTTATCATCAATAATCAATGAGTTATAAGCTAAACCTGTTTTATTACCCCAAAAGGCTATCGCGTAACCATTCAAATCAATGTTGTTTACTCTGTGAACACTGGTAGCGTAGTTATCTAGTTGATCCACTTTAGCAATTGCTTCTTGTCTTACAGCAAGACTAATTTGTGTCGGACTCAAAGCAATAACGTCCATGCGTCCTTTTTCACGTTTTTGCTCTGCTAAAAGTTTATTGAACGTACCATCCATTGAGCCTTCAGGAATGCGGACTTTAACATCATATTTATCTTCAAATTCTCGAACAAACTCACGCCATTTTGGCTGTAGGTACCATACAGAGAAAATAACAGAGCCTTCATCTTGTGCTTGCTTTATCAGTGTATCGTTGATCCCATCTTGGTGTAATTTCTCATAGGTCTGAGCATTGACGGTGATTGAAGTGGACATTACTGCAAGAGTTAATAAGCTTTTTACTAGTTTCATTATGCTTTTCCATTTGATTGAGAGGCGTAATTGCCTTTTAAAAGTTTTTCAATAATTATCATTAGAATTACATTGGGTATGACCAAAATCATTGACACTACGGCTGCGTCTGGACGAACAAATGAATACCCTAAGAAGGAATACAAAATTGTAGGTACAGTGATGAAATCGGGTGAACCAAGTACAAATGAAATACTGAATTCTTCTAAACTTTTAACTAAACAAAAGATCGTAGCTGCCAATAAGCTCGGCTTTAAAAAAGGAAGGAAAGCATTACAAAATACTGTCCAATAATTACCGCCCAAGTTCCGTGTCGCATCAATCATGTCTTGAGGAACCGATTTGAATCCAGCAGCCATAATACGTATTGAGTAGGGTAGAGTTAAGACTGTGTGACCGATAACGATGCCAATGAATTGATTCTCAATGCCAAGATTCATAAGAGCAGCGCTGAAGAAGATGGCGATCACCATACCAGGAATAACTAGAGGAATTAACGAAATCATTTCACAGATTTTCTTTCCTTTAAATTCTAATCGACCTAGCGCGTAAGCCGTAGGAATAGAGAGCAAGATACTGGTAACAGCAACTACAGGAGCAATTCGATAGCTGTTCCAGATAGCTTCTGCTAAGGATGTGTTTTCCCACATGTAAGACCATCGGCCAAATGATAATACTTCAGGAAAGAGTTGTGGGTATGCCCAAGGATGGTCTGGATCAACCAGAGACCATAACACTGCCATAATAATAGGAATACCTATCCAAATGAAGTTCACGATGAAAAAGAAGAACAGAGATATTTTCGTAACCTTCTTTGCATTGATGGTTTCCATTTTTGGTGTTTTTTCTCGATCTGCTTTGAAGAAGCGTTTAAAGGAATTACAACGGTTCGTAAGAGTATTCATTACTTCACTTCTCCTTTTTTCTGTGTAAATGGTTTAATTGCAAGCGTAATGACAGTTGCGGCAATCCCTGAAGTAATCATGATGATGGCTGCAATTACGCCAGAGCTGTTCCATTCCGCGTATTCCATTGCGGTTACTTGCATCAGTCGAGCAAGCGCATATGTATTTCGCGGGCCTGCAATAGAGTAGAACGCGAAGTCACCAAGTGCGCCAATGAAGATAAGAATCATTGCAACCTGAACGGCTGGAAGGGTTAAAGGCACAATCACTGCGAAGAATTTACGAGATTTAGATGCGCCTAAATTACTTGCCGCATCTAAAACATCGCCACGAATACTATTCATAGCACCAGAAATTAGAATTAAAGCAAAAGGAATGTTTTTCCACATTTGAAGAATAATTACGCCCCAACCGAAGGAGTCATTTTGTAACCGTAATGGCTGTTCAATAATGCCGATAAACATAAGGAATTGATTTAAAATGCCGTGATACGAAATGATATTGACATACAAGAACGCGGCAACAAGTCCTGTGACAAACATCGGTATACGCATTACGGAGATAATTAACTCTTTCCCTTTGATTTCATTGCGTAACCATAAGCAAATTGGATATGCGACAATGATCGATAGTAATGCTCCTAATGTCGCGACTTTAATCGAATAATATAAAGCACTCTGCATCTGTGGGCTTTGTATATTCTCTGCCCAATATTGCAAAGTAAATCCGCTTTCACCTGTCATGTTGTAGTAACCAAATGACTGCATAATGATGGTATATACGGTTGACCCCATTAAGAGCAAGATCGTTCCAACTCCACTGAGCATTAACAGCCAGGCAAGGCCGTTATCTTTTATTATTTTTGGCATTAGATTAATTCCAAAGGTTTAATATGTTCAGGACGAACAAAGAAAGAGTATGTTTGTCCTTCTTGTACATCTAAGTTTTTTGAAAGTTGTAAACGAAGTTCTTTATCAAATCCTATGGTTGTACCATATGCTTCTACTAAGTTGCCTATAAAAGAGATCTTGGTAATTGAAACATCAAATGTGTTGACCGTGGCGTTATTCGTGTTGAGCTTTATATCCTCGGGACGGAAGCAGAAATAACGTAGTTCTTCTACTTCGCAATTATTAGGATAATCTGATGAATATATAAACTCCCCCACGTCTGATGTAATTGAACCTGATTGACCGTCGATACTTTGCATCGTGCCTTCCAAAATGTTGGCAGAACCAATGAAATCTGCAACGAATGAGTTCGCAGGGTTGTTATAGATTTCTTTTGGTGTCCCCATTTGTTCAACGTTGCCTTTATTCAGTACAACGATCTTGTCGGACAGGGAGAGAGCTTCTGCTTGGTCATGAGTGACATAGATGGAGGTCAATTTATATTTTCGTTGAAGCTCTTTTAGCTCCATTCGCACGCTATCCCGCAGTTTCGCATCGAGGTTGGACAGTGGTTCGTCGAATAAAATGACATCGGGAAGAGTGATAACCGCTCTAGCAAGTGCAACGCGTTGTTGTTGGCCGCCAGACAGTTGGGCTGGCATTTTTAATTTGTGTTCTACCAGTCCCACTTGTTTAAGAGTTTCATTCAGTTTTGAAATTTGTTGGTCAAGTGGCATTTTCTGTTGCACAAGACCAAAACAAATATTGTGCGACACATTCATGTGTGGAAAGAGAGCATAAGATTGAAAGCACATGGCTGTATTTCGACGTTCAGGTGGCATGTCATTGACGACTTGGCCGTTAATTAGAACATCACCGCTATCTTGATTGTGAAATCCTGCAATGATTTTTAGAAGAGTTGTTTTACCGCAGCCTGATGGACCAAGAAGCGTAACGAATTCACCTTCCTTCACGTTAAGTGAGATTTCATTCGCCGCACAATAGCCATTATCAAAGTACTTCGAAATATTATCAAGGGTCAATCTATCAGTCATTTCGCTTATCCATTATTGAGGAGATGTCTAATTAGGTTATCAATAAAAACTTAATTGATATGTGACGATCGTCAAGTTTTTATCAACTTCTTATTTATCAATGGCTTACGTTATTTTTAGCAATGATATTGATTAATTAAGTTTTTTATAATAATTTAATTGGCAATGGTATTAACGAGATACAAACAGATGAAATTTGAATTCCACAATGCAGAAAACGGGGTTGTTTTGGCGAACACACACCGTGGATACTGCGAAATTTATCCAGAAAACACGATGCCCGCTTTTGAAGGGGCTTTACGAGCAAATACGCACTGTATTGAAATTGATATCCAACTTACACGAGACAATCAATTGGTCGTTGTTCATGACCACGTTGTGGATCGTGTTTCTACGGGAACAGGGTTTGTAGACCGATTAACGTATGAAGAATTGCTAGCTTTTGATTTTGGAATCAAGTTTGGACAAGAGTTTAAAGGCACAAAAATACCGCTCTTTGTCGACGTGCTTTCATGGGCGATTAAGAATGGAGTTGGCTTGATAGTCGAAGCAAAACAACGCATACGTCAAGATGCGTTTATTGACTGTTTTGTTAATGTTATTCGTGCTGTGCCTCATGCAGTTAACTTTATTCAATTGTTATCGTTTGACCACGTATTGATTAACAAAGTAAAAAAAATTATTCCTGAATTAGCTTTACAAGTTGTGACACTTGAACGTTACAACAACCAACTAGAATGTGTTCTCGGTTCTAATGCTTCTTGTGTTTGCTTTGAGTATGAGTTTGCACACATTGATGATTTACGTGCGTATAAGCAGCATGGTTTAGGTACTCGTATGTACTTACATGCGCACAGTAACAATAAAACACCGACAGAAAACTATTATGACAAGTTCGGTGTAGAAGCCGAAGAAGAAATATTAGCCTGGATTCGAGAAGGTCTGATAGACATGATTAGTCATGATGATGCATTATATATGATTAGTTTAATCAACAAAGCAAATATGAAAGCATACTAATGAAAAACCAAAGCTACCTAACTAATGACCTTACGACTAATCAAAGAAAGATTATTTCAGCGGTCTCAAAGTATCGTGTCATTAGTAGGGCGCGGATAAGTGAACTTACTGGTCTAACACCAAGTGCTGTCACTCAGTTGTCTAAGTCACTTATTAATCTTGGTTTGTTACGAGAAGGTTCAAGACAAAAATGTGGCAGAGGTCAACCACCAATACCACTTGAAATTAATCCTGAAGGAGCCTTCTCTCTAGGTGTTAGTATTGAGCCAAATTTCATGGCGATATCAATATCAAATTTGTCAGGATTGATTGTCTATCATACAAGTCGTTCGGTAGACAAAACACAAAACCTTGAAAAAATGCTCGAATCTATTCAGGATTTAGTTAATTTTGGCATTGTGAAAGCGAAAATCCCGAAGGCAAAAATATTAGGTATCGGCTTTTCGTTACCTGCTTATAGAGGTATTGACCAGAGTTGGGTATGTGTCCCAGCTCTGCAATGTTTTAATGATGTTGCTTTGGCTGATATATTAGATAACGCATTTGAATATCCCGTTTATATAGAAAATAACGTAAATGCTTCCGTAATAGGTGAATATTACTCGCATGTTAAAAAAGATTTCTCAACTATGGTTTTTATTGACATCGGTTTTGGGATTGGCGCGGGGATTATTTATAATGGTGTGTTATTTAAGGGTGGGTTCAATAATGCTGGTCAAGTTGGTTTATCCTTCCCGTATGGAAAGGAAAGACCATCATACCTTGACTTCGTGAGCCGAAAAGAACTGACGCTAGAACAATGGGTTGCTCGTAGTGCGGTACAAATTGAACAAATATTGTCGAATTGTATTCAGTGGATTGATCCACAGTTAATTATATTAGGTGGTTCTCTTCCTAATTCTGTAGCCGAAGAGTTAATCAAAAAATTGTCAGAACGAATAACTACGCTTGTTCCTAGTGATGCCAGTTCGCCAAAATTAATTCTATCGCCAAATAGTGAGAAAAGTTCAACACTAGGTGCATCTATTATTCCATTTTATAATGAATTTTACGTATAAACCTGTATGTTAAATCTATTGTTTGACATGTAACTGATTATCTAAATAAAAATACATAGCCATTTGTCTTGTTGATAAGTGATGGCTTCGCTCGTCCAAAGAATCTATAAATTGTTATTTATAACCGAGGTGGAAAGTGAAAGTTCTAAATAACTGTTCCTAAATATAGATCACTGGTTTGTAGAAAAAGAAGGGAACTCGGTACCGTTTGAGCGATCTGATCAGTCGCCAAACATACAAACCTACAACCGTTACCGAGTTCTCATGATTCTAACATTACCTGACCGCGCA
>NZ_JATABH010000081.1:0-6859 GCF_036533775.1 Vibrio sp. M260112
TAACAGCTTTCCAGATTAAAGAATTTGCTTGGCGACCATAGCGATTTGGACCCACCTGATTTCCATTCCGAACTCAGAAGTGAAACGAATTAGCGCCGATGGTAGTGTGGGGTTTCCCCATGTGAGAGTAGGACATCGCCAGGCTTTAAATATCGTTACCTGCATAATGAGCATGTAACAACATCTCTAGTGTACTAATCTAGCGATGACAATTTGTGGAGAGATGGCTGAGTGGTTGAAAGCACCGGTCTTGAAAACCGGCATACGTTAATAGCGTATCTAGGGTTCAAATCCCTATCTCTCCGCCACATTGAGAAGCCCGCTGCATACGCCGCGGGCTTTTTCGTTTTACCCAACAATAAAATCAATTCTCACTTATCAGTAATACTGTTGATAGATACTCTCAGTTTCTCCATCCAGAGCCATTTGCTCAAGTACTTGCTTCATTTGGTAGGCTTTAGAGTCCGAATCAAGTTGAGTCGGAAAATTGTATGGTCCCTTGGGTTTATCGTTCCGGTATGAAGGGTTTTCTACTTCTTTAAAGTGTCGTGAGTGACGAGAAAAACCAAGATAGATCGGATTGACGTCTCCACAGCAATTGGGGTGGACTTTAATGTCGTCGCTGCTGTTGGTTTTTAGGTAATGCCTTATCGAAGCGCCATTGTAAATGTAGAAGTCTCCGCGGTTTTTTCTAAGCAGACCGACCGCTTTGTCTATTGTCATTTCAGGAACTGCGTATATTTTTACCGACTCAAGGTCTCGGACAAAATCTGGCGAACCTAATGCTTGAAGTATGGTATAGCCCTCAAGCTGCTCTAGCGCGGTTATTAGAGGAAAGTCTGATCGAGAGATGCCAATTTCACCACCAGGGAAACCATTCGCAATAAAAAACGTAAATTCTGCTCGCTGATCGTTAAAGTTGAAGCCTGGGTAGAAGTCTATTTCTCCATCTTGAAGCTGCTTGAGAATTCGCTTTTTAGGGCCTCGAACAATATCCAGTTCGCAGCCAATCTTGTTCGCTACGACCTGATAGAAGTGTTGGTACAAGCCACTATTATCAGGGGACTTGGCTATGAGAGGAGGACGCTCATTGGTTCGATAGCCCATGGTAAGCGTGCAAGCGTGGCTACTGAAAGCCAACAGACTTGCAGCTGCTCCTAGGGCGATATAGAAAGTTTTATTAGTCATGATTTACTCCGGCTAAGGAGAAGATATTAGTCAGTTTAGACGATCTACTTCTATTAGAGTGAACGAATCACTATTTCTTTGTGACCAAGTTGGTTGGCCACTCGGCATAAGGGACTGGTCGGCTGTAGAGGAAACCTTGACCAAGTGAGCAACCTAGTTTGGTAATGAGGCGCTCTTGCTCATATGTTTCAATGCCTTCGGCTACTATGCTGACTCTCATTCCTCGAGTCATGTTAACGATCGCCGCCACGATCGACGTATCGAGATTTTGAGGATCTAGGCTACGAACAAAGGCACGGTCTATCTTAATGCAGTCAAACGGTAGTTTATGCAGATAAGCAAGGGAGCTGTAGCCTGTTCCGAAGTCATCGATCGCAATTTTTACCCCTAGATCTCGGATAGCCTGCAAGTTTTGTATTGTTACTGGATCGTTGTCTACGATGCGTGATTCAGTAATCTCTAAGGTAAGGTTACTGGCTTTGAGGTTTGACTGTGCCAGTATTCTTTGTAGGACTTGGATAAACGTAGGTTGGGAAAGCTGATTAACTGAGAGGTTAACATGCATATTGAATGACTTGTCCCACTTGCCCTCTTTGAGACCCTGAACAGTATCATTGCACGCTTGAGTTAGAATATGCTCTCCTATTGCACCCATTAACCCGCTTTCTTCCGCTAATGGAATAAAATCCATAGGTGGTAGTAAGCCTTGCGTAGGGGAGAGCCATCTTGCTAGGGCTTCTGCACCCACGACTTTGCCACTGTTCAAATCAATGAGTGGTTGATAGAAAGGTAAAAACTCTTTGTGCTCAATGGCATCTTTTATCTTTGCTAACATCATGGTTCTATTTCGAGAGATATCCGCCATTTCAGGACGGTAATAGCTGATGCTTGTCGCGTCATGTTTTGCATTACTTAGCGCGATGCTCCCGTTTCTTAGCCATACCGTCATGTTGGCATCCGGTCCGTCTTCAACAACGCCGACTGAGACGCTGATTAGCACACTCTCTTGTTCAATCAGAAATGGCGATACGAACATTGCAATGATTTGATCTGCAAGGATTTTAGAATTAGCGCAGGTTTGTCGATCGGGTATGTAGATAGCGAACTCATCACCACCTATTCTGGCTAGATAGTGTTGATTGGTGAAAAGGGATTTGAGTCGGCGAGATATAACATTGAGAATCTGATCGCCTAGACTATGGCCTAAACTGTCGTTGATATCTCTGAATTTATTGATTCCCACCAGTAACAAAATACCGTCCAACTTACCGAGAGAATCACACGTATCAATCAAGCCTTCTCGACTATAGAGGTTAGTTAACGAGTCATAAAGTAATTGAGTTCGTAATGCTCTGAATGAGGCTTTTAAGTTGTTGGCCATTTCGTTAAATGCGAACACCAGCATAGAGGTTTCATAGATATTGCCTGGCTGTGGCATATGGCTATCCCAGTCACCTTTCGCAAGACGTTTGGCTACTGCTGCTGTTGATGTGATGGGTGTCATTATCTGGTTAAAGGCGAGCAAACCAACAACGATGCCGATAAAGCTCGCTATTAATCCAATAACCCAACTATTTCGCTGACTTTCTGGCAGTTTACCGAGCAGATGTGACTCGGAAATAGCGACACCGATATACCATTTCAAACCATGCTCATCGATGTAAGGGGTGAAATGGTTGAAATAGCGATCTCCACTGATATCGATTGTAAAACGTTGAGTCTGGTTCAGTTGGTATAACCCTTGTGATGCCGAATACTCGGCATTGGCTTTGATTATTGGATTTGTACTTTCTGTTGCGAATAGTCGCTCTCCTTTTGGAGTTAAAGATGTACCCCAAGAGACGACATTACCATTTGTTGAGTGAGCAATGAGACGCTTCTTGTCATCGACAATAAAGATGAGTGCGTTGGTGTGCTTTTGCTGTTCTTTTAGGAAGGTATTAAACGTGTCGATTTTGACATCAGTTACTACCACCCCTTGGAATTGATCGCCATAAAATACGGGGGTTAGAGCGGATAAGGTGATCTCTTGCCTTTCATCTGCATTGGCATAGATGGATGACCACATGGGCAGACGCATTTTGGCTACGGGGGCATACCATGGTCGGACTCTTGGATCATAGTTATCGATCACCGAGCGAACATTTTCGTTAATGACTTCTCCACGATAAATGACCAACTTATATTGGGTACGATTATCCTGAACCATTAAGGTGTAGCTTTTATCGGGCTCTTTGCGGAAACCTACGTACTCAGCACTTTCTCCGCCGAAGCCGATAACATCGAGTTGAGGGAAGGTATTGTAGAGATCGCGAAAGGAGGTTAGCAAATATTGCTCAATATTAGATGTGTCTCCTGAACGATAAAGTTCATTGAACCCAATAGAGTGGCTGAGAGCAAGGCTTGCCTGAAAGGGTTCATTGAGAAAACTATTAAGCTCAAGTCTGACGTTCTCAGTTAGAGCGGATAGTTGTTTACTGCTGATATCGACGACCATCTCTTCATAGCTGTTCTTCTGTACTGCTATGATCACTCCGATTGTAAAGATAAATATCAATACAAACGGCAGTACAACAGCTGTTCTGAGGGTGATCTTTGTAGTCACTTTCATCCGACCCCTTATGCACTGATCGTAATACAAGGCGAGTGACAGAGGGTAAAAACGGTGATTACCATACAAATAATAGACTGCAATCTATCCGTAGTAACCTTCATTTTCCGAGTCGGTTGTTAAGCGACTTGATGTCAGTAAAGCTCTTTGAGCTTTCGGGTCAGGGTGTTTCGTCCCCAGCCTAAAACTTTCGCTGCGTCTTGTTTATGACCGTTAGTATGTTCTAACGCTGCTTCCAAAAGTATACGCTCAAATTCAGGAAGTGCGTAAGAAAGTAGCTCGGTATCTCCTTGAGCAAGAGAGTTTCTTGCCCAGCTTGCCAATTGTTGCTGCCATGAACCTGCTGAACTAACATTGTTGTGCTTTTTGTCCTCAAGCAATTCAGAGGGTAGATCTCCGGGTAGAATTTCAGAGCCACTCGCCATAACAGTCAACCAGCGACAGATGTTTTCTAACTGACGAACGTTACCTGGCCAATCCAACCGATTAAGCGTTTCTACCGTGCTGGGATGCAGTGTTTTGACATCAACACTGAGTTCTTCAGCCGCTAATGCTAAGAAGTGTAAAGTGAGTTTTTCTATATCCTGTTTGCGCTCTCTCAGTGCAGGGATATGAATTCGAATGACGTTGAGGCGATGAAACAAGTCTTCGCGGAAATTGCCTTTTGAAACGAGTTTTTCAAGGTTCTGGTGTGTTGCTGCGACGATACGAACATCCACTTTGATGGGGGAGTGTCCACCAACGCGATAGAACTGACCATCCGCTAATACTCGTAGTAGTCGTGTTTGAATATCGAGCGGCATGTCACCGATCTCATCCAAAAATAAGGTTCCACCATTGGCTTGTTCAAAGCGTCCTTGGCGAACGCTGTTGGCTCCGGTAAAGGCGCCTTTTTCATGGCCAAACAGCTCTGACTCAATCAAGTCTTTTGGTATCGCCGCCATATTAAGAGCAATAAAGGGTTTGCTGGCTCGAGGGCTATGGCGATGAAGCGCATGAGCGACCAGCTCTTTACCTGTACCAGATTCACCGTTGATGAGTACGGAGATCGAAGAACGAGACAGTCGACCAATTGCACGGAATACTTCCTGCATTGCTGGCGCTTCACCAATGATCTCTGGAGGCGTGTAACCTTCGTCAGCCAGTAATGCTTGCTCTTGTCTCTGCTCGTGGCTATGTGTGATAGCTCGCTCAACTAAAGTCAGAGTTTCATCAACATCGAAAGGCTTAGGGAGATATTCAAACGCCCCTTTTTGGTAGGCATTGACCGCTGCATCAAGATCTGAGTGGGCAGTCATGATAATGACAGGAAGTTCAGGTGAACATTCATGTACCTGTTTAAGTAGCTCAATCCCATCAATGCCTGGCATACGAATATCTGAAACGAGTACGTCAGGCGTTTCTCGTTCAAGTGCCATTAAAACGCTTTCAGCATCTGCAAAGGTTTCACACTTTATGTTGGCAGATGAGAGAGTCTTCTCCATCACCCAACGGATAGAGCTGTCATCATCAACAACCCAAACGTATCCTTTACTCATATTGATTTCCTTGCAGCAAGATTACTTTCCATTGTTTAAATGGGTAAATAAATCGTAAATGTGGTTCTTCCAGGCCAACTCTCAACGTCAATTTTGCCTTGGTGTTGGTCTATTAAATTTTGTGCTATCGACAGGCCTAACCCTGTCCCCCCTTCTCTTCCGCTGACCATAGGGTAGAAAAGAGTGTCTTGTAGGTCGGCAGGAATACCTGGACCGTTGTCTGTAATTTCGATTCGTGCCGCTAGCTTGCAGCGTTGACCGTGAATATTGGCCTGATGCACTGTTCTGGTGCGAATAGTAATTTCGCCGTTTTGTTGCCCATTCAAAATTTGTCCAGCATTACTCACAATATTCAGCAGTGCCTGCTCAATCTGATCCGCATCCATAAGAATTTCCGGCAGGCTGGGGTCGTAGTCGCGTTCGATAGTGACACTCTGGTTGGCTTCGAGATCAACCAACTGACGGACTTTTTCAAGGATAAGGTGGAGGTTTTCTGGGCGCTTTTTCCCTGGTCTTTGTGGGCCCAGTAGTCGATCCACTAAGGCGCGTAAACGATCGGCCTGTTCGATAATGATTTGGGTATATTCAGCTAGGCTAGGATCTGGGAGAGTGCGTTCCAGTAGCTGAGCAGCACCACGTAAGCCACCGAGAGGGTTTTTAATCTCATGCGCAAGGCCTCTAACTAGTAGCTTTGCGGCTTGTTGCTGAGCATGTTGATTCAGCTCTTGGGACAAGCGACGTTGCTGGCCTATTTTCCTCATTTCAACCAGCAGCATTATTTTTTTATTCCAAGATATTGGGCTCACAGTCACTTCAAGCATCAATGGTTTGCCATCGACAACAAAGGTAACATCGCTGTCAGTAATGCTTTGTCCACTTTGTAGTGGTTGTGACAGCAGTGCAAGATCCAGTGAGGCATGCTGGATTAAATGTGATAGTGGATGATTGACTATTCGCTTAGCACTTTGAGAAAACAGTTGTTCAGCCGCTGGATTGGCGTACTTCACCTGAAGTGACTCATTCATAATTAGAATCGCGGTCACTTGGTGGTTTAAAATAATGTTATTGAGTTCGCTGTCCACTGCTCTCTCCCTCATCCTTGAACTTGAATAGTGCAGCGCACCAAATTGGTGCGAAAGAAAATTCAAGTATGGCGCATTCACTGTAAGAACTGAAGCTAAAACCTATTGCATACAGGTACTTTAGTGTCGATTTTGTTCAGTTATTCATCATGGCTACTGCTAATGCACGGTTTCTAGAGTTGTTAATGCAATAAGCTTGCCGTCTATAAGATGTTGAATTACAAAAGAGTTGAAGGTGTAAGTAATGTCTGATTCTCGACACCGGAAAATAAAAAGGCTCGCCTAAAAGGCGTAATGCCGATCAGTTAAGGCTTAAATGATCGGTTGAACGATCCTTTCAAGGTGTCAAAATCCGAGTGTATTCCAGACACTCGGATTTTTTTATGTTTCTAAGACAAGCACTTAACCAAGTTCATCAATTCTCTGTTGAGCAACTCTCA
>NZ_JATABH010000082.1:0-6783 GCF_036533775.1 Vibrio sp. M260112
AATTGGTAGAGAGAATCATGTAAGATATTGAGTTCGCGCATCTTGTTGTTTGGTTGTTGTTTTTTGGCGAAACCATTTGATCACATGACAAGATGTGCATCTACCTTAACTTGATGATTTTTATCTAAATCATCAGGGGATTCCTCAGCGCTTAACCTGACTTTCTCTCATAGATCGAGCCATCTCTTCACTGCTTATGATTTCTCTTGGAGGATAGTGATATCTGGACATTGATAATAACTCCCTTAATTTTATTAAGGGAACTCTACCAAAACATAATATTGATGGTAAGTAGCGTCTTAAATGGTCAATTAACCCAAAAGCACAATATCCAAAAAATAAATACATAACAGAACTGTTTTTACACCTCAACGAGCGACTTAATTACAGTTCCACTAATTATTTTTCAGATTGTTTAGCCCGACTATAAGCCTTATTGCTTGGTCGATTCAATAAAACACATCGCTCCGCTTATAGCGGATATTCTTTTATCAAGATAAAGTACCGTTAATATCCTACCGTATGTCTCCCGATAATTAATTAGGCTAAATTTCAGACTTTACCTACAACAATAAAGGAAATTAGTACTGACCAATAGAAGCCATTCATATATTTGTACCCAACGCTCACTCCATCCTTTTTGCTTTTGCATAGAGGGAATTACTTCAGTGGGTCATTATCAGGTAGTGCTTTATGAATCCACATCGCCAATCGGTGTTTGATACTAGCACCATCCAGTTTGTTATCTGGTAGTGGTGCAATTTGCTTTGCATCGACTAAGAACAAGTAGATGGCCTTCACCCTGACAGGCTGTGGTGTACTGGGTAAGTCAAAACCTTGCATTTTGGCCATCTTCTCGCCAATTTCTAACGCCTTCTTTACTAGCTTATCTTCGTTCTGGAGCTTTGCTGTTTTAGACATATCATCACACTCTCGTTACGATTCTTTGTGTGAGTATACCAAGTTGAATATTTATCTTAGCCACTAAGATCTCAATTTGAAAAAGGACTTTAAATTGTAAAGACGCCATCAAACGACATTATCATGCTCTCGCTGCTCATGAGCCGTGAAAAACGAATGTCCGCAGTCGATATTCAGAGAGAGGTCACATATGTTACCTCTCTTACAGTGAGGAACTTATTGATCTGAAGATCGCATAAAACCTCTGTGTGATTGGAACTCGTTCATATCAATGAACTCGTCATGGTTAGTATCAATACGCTCAAACATCTCATCACTGCTTGCAGAATTCTTTAGTAAACGACCTTGAGACTTGCGAAGTTCCTGCCACGCTTGCTGACTTTCATCCGACTGTGCATCTGCCATCCAAAGGTGAATCATGCCATATACGGAGACGTTACCTAATACAGCTTTGCTCGAAGGAATCCACAAATATGGGCGATGCGCAAGATCCCCAGCGGTACCGCGAATCTCAATAGCGTGCCCGTCTAGCATTAGGGTGTTGCCACTAATGGCTTGAGGTACATAAGGTTTAACCGGAGCATTACTACCCATTTTCGGTCCCCAAAACGCCAGTTTACCCTCCAGCTTTGTCTCGATTACTTTTTTAACGGCTGGTGTCGTTAGAATTTTCGCTTCTGGAAATAGCCCATGTAAGACTTCCGCACCAAAGTAATAATCAGGATCAGCCTGACTAATAAAGATAGTTTTGAGCTCTTTTCCACTATCAAGCACTTTTGCCGCAATGCGCAATGCATCCGCTTTGGTAAAACCGGTATCCACGACCATTGCTTCACTGTCACCAAACTGAACATGATTATTTCTTATTTCGAGCATATAAATGGACAAACTCACCGCAACCAAAGTCTTTGTTGACGTCGCCACGACTGGAAGCCAGACGACATGACGGTGTATGCGCTTTACTCCTCAAGAAAGCACATGAGACCCGCTGTTCGAGCACTAATCGATTATCTGGCAGACTATTTTGCTCAACCTCGCTGGTAATTCTCTGTTAAGCAGTGGTGGGGCTAGCGCCATTGCTGGGGCGTCCACTAAGCATAACACCATCAACTGCGGCCAAAGATGCGACTAACACCAAGGCATCGGAACAACGGCGTCGCAAAATTATTCATGATGGTTGCCACTATAATGATTGCGATGCCCGCGATCTGATAGGTTGAGAAACTTTCATCAAAAAACATCGCCTGCCACAGAGCGGTGAACAGCAAGCTAGTAAATATCAGCGGTGCCACTTGTGAATTGCTATCAGCCAACTTATAGGCTTTAGAGCGCAAGATTTGATTGGCAACCACAGCCAATGAGAGAACCAATAAATACGCCCAAACAAACGAGTTGTGTTGTGGTTCTAATACGATTGAAACGTCGACCTTTGACAGCCCCGACATAAGACACAGTGGCAATACGCTTATCGCCGCTATCAAAAATGTCCAACTGTTAAGCAGTGCCGGCGTTACCTCCTTTTTACTGGCACGAAATAAACAGACTTGGGAGCCTGCACTAAATAGCCCAGAGGCTAATCCAATCAGCAACTCAGGCCTTAATTGAATGCCGCTGACATCACCAGCGAGCAACACGACACCAGCAAACGTGGCCGCTAAGCTAAATTTGGTTTCGGTCTTAATCTTGACCTTAAAAAAGATCTTCTCCAACACAGCAATAAAGAGTGGCCCTGTACCAAACAGCACTGAGCTTTCCACAAGTGTCAATCGGTTGAGTGATGCTATAAAACAGAGTTGGCATGCCGCAATGCACACACCTCTAATCACGATCGGCTTCAACAGAGCCGGAGGAGGCAAACGAATTTTTGTTGCAGCGACCAAAGCAAACAGGAGCAATGTCGGCAATATAAATCTGAGAAATGTCAGCCATTCAAGGCTCAATATTTCTGTTAGTTTTTTTAAAGCTAAACCCGTTAACGACAAACTAAAGGTTGAAACGAGCATATAAGGTACAGCAAGGTTATTTAACAACATGATTCCTCCCTATAGGCGTGCCTATAGTAAAGGAATGACAAGGGCTTAAAAAACGAATATATTTAAACAAACATGTTAGATAAACTTACATATGAACAGACGACCACCTCTTAAGTCTCTTTACGCTTTTGTCGCCGTTGCTGACACCGGTAGCATGACTAAGGCTGCTGAGGTACTTAGTGTCAGCCACTCTGCGATCAGTCAGGCAATCAAAAGCCTAGAGTCACTTATTGGGCAGCCGTTGTTTCAGCGTATAGGCAGGCAAGTTCGTCTCAATCCGATTGGTCAAAAGTACTACAATGACATTGCCCCTGCTTTGAAGACGATCGTCGATGCAACGGACGCGGTAACCCAAAAACCGCACTCCCATCAAATCACTTTAAATATGATCAACTCATTGGCGATTCATTGGTGGGTTCCAAGAGTGAATAACTTCCAACATTTTGCTCCCAATGTCGATATTCGCCTGTCTAATCTAGCTGGCCCTTTTAATCTGACTCAAGAAGGTGTTGATGTCGCCATCATTCATGGAAAAACGGATGAATGGCAAGATTATTACTGTGAAAAACTTGGTGATGATGAGCTTCTTTTGGTTTGTAGCCCCCAACTGCTCGATTCATCTCAACCCAAACCAAGCGCAGCGCAATTGTTGCAGCACTACCCCGCTATCTATGCACAAAACTTGCGAAGGAAAAATGACTGGAGTGTCTGGTGTCAGGGAAATAACGTCCCCGCCCCTAAGCAGCACAACAATTTGAACTTCATGGTCTCTGTCCATGCCATTCAGGCCGCCATACAAAAGTTGGGGGTTTTCGTTACTCACCGCCTATTTGTGAGAGATGAAATCAAGCATGGCTTTTTAGTGGAGATCGGCAAGCCTGTCACTAATCCTCATCAAGAGTTTTTCTTTGTGTGTCGACCAGAGAAACTTCGCAATGACAATGTCTTGAAGCTGAAATCATGGGTTTGTAAAGAGTTTGACGAGTCGCGAAGCGAGCACCAGAGAGCGATACCAGAACCTCACATCGATTAACACCGCTCAGTTTGCGGTTACTTGATCAGTTGCAAAATCTGTTTGAACTCATCACTACGGCAATCTTTAACTAATTCATAAAGGCACATTTCAACGCATGTGATATCTATTCCTTTATGCTGTAATTTTCTGATGCTCAATTGCTTGTGTTGGGGATTTCGAGACGAAACACAGTCTGTCACGAGCTGTACATCATAGTCCCGTTGGGAAAGGCTTAATACTGTTTGGTACACACAGATATGCGCTTCAATACCACACACTAGCCAAGTGCCGACATTGGCACTGCGAATAGCTTGAATAAACTGAGGCTGTGAGCAAGCATCAAATGTGTATTTACTTATAGGCGACGCACCTTGCAAATGCTGGCTTATCGCCTCTACCGTATCACCTAGTTTGGTCGGATTTTGCTCAAGCCAGACAATAGGCAAATCTAAGATTTGAGCACCTTGAATCAAGGTGACACAGTTTTTTACCAGCGCCTCAGATTCATCAACCAAACTGGCTAACTTCCCTTGAACATCGACGATGATCAATCCGGTATTGTCTCTGTCTAGCATGCTCTCTCCAAAGTAAACGGTGCGTTAGTCGCGTCGAAAACTCCCGACTCCAAGATGATTAATTTGCCGTCAACTCTGCGAAAAACGCCCGCAGTTCATCATCACTGATCTCAAGAAGGTTATCACCGACATACCACTCGATAAGCGACTGATTCGGGTGAGAAGTCACTTGAGGATTCCCAAACCAAATGCCTCGATTAGTTGCAAACGCCTGTTGTAACGCCTGAGCCTGTTCAAAGCTAAACGGTAATATCAGGTGCAACATATTCGATTGTGGCTTGGGAGGATTCACCGCCAAAGTTGGAAACTCAGCAATGATTTCATAGACCTGTTTGGTACGCTCAAACAGAGAAGGGAGCCGAGCCAGTCTCTCATCAAATTGCATAGCGGCTGACACCACGTAAGGCGTTCTATGGTAGACATTGCCACCTTGTCGCTTCATCCACATCGAGGCCAGTTGGATAAACGCCTTTGAACCTAGTAGCATCGAACCACCTAATCCATTGATGCCCTTATAAAGAGAGACATACGCCGTATCAAAGCCTTGAGCAATCTGATGATACTCTTTTTGGTAATAAGCGGCCGTCTCCCAAAGACGCGCCCCATCCATGTGTAGATGGATGTTGTTCTCCGCGCAGTGTTGCTTAATACGTTCGAGCTCTTGCCATGATGGTAATTGCCCGCCAATCTCTCGCATTGGCAGTTCGTACAAAACCGCAGCGATTTCATCTGGCCAAGCCTGAAGATCTTCAAGCTTCCACGGCTTGAACTCATTCCCTACTGGCAAGATGTTAAATCGGTTTTGCAACTGGTAGCCCTGCCTTTCATGAACATAAATATGGCTTGAAGGGTGCATCGCAACAATCGGATTGCGTTTCTGTCGGGTCACTAACTCAAGTACTGTCGGTTGGGTCATAGTACCGGTGATAACAAATAGACCTGCTTCGTAACCCAGTAGGTCGGCCACTTTTTGCTCGAAAGCCTGTATAGTTTCACCTTCGCCGTAAACATCGTGGGCAACATTATGCTGTTCACACCACTGCGCCATTTTAGAAAAATGGACTGCCGGCGAATCTTCTTTGTTTCCAGGTAAGTGGGTCGTACATAGCTGTTTTAGATGGATGCTCATTTTTCTTTCCATAGATTGTCATGCCAGTGGCAATCTAACGCGTTCGAGTTTAACTGTAAATCTTTCCAGAGCAGGAGCTTGATGCTCAACGGGTGAACCGCTTCTCACGCGATAATTTGTTCAATCACACCTCGGATTACTGGCACAATTGACACCACCAGCAGCAAGGCCATGGTCAGGTTAAACCAACGCAAATAGTGCTGCTTGGTTAACCAATGAAGTCCCATCTGTCTGGACATTTTTGGGCGGCGGCTTGATTGTCACGGGGGTGCTGATTAATGTGCTGGGAAAACATTTGCTAACGCCACTGAGACGACGCTGATGCAATACCCACGTCACTCGGACAAGAAACTGACCAGAACGCCAAATAACCTTAACGGAAATCTCACCTGCTATTGACGAGTAGGATCGGCGGAGAGATATGATAGACACACTCCCCCGTAGGTAAAGGAACAGAATATGAAAAAGGCTCTATTTCTATTAACTGGTACCCTATTTGTGCTGGCTGGTTGCCAAGACGAACAACCACCACAGGCGACTCAACCTGTTGCTCAAGCTCAAGCAGAAATCATCCTAGATGCGCCAGCAGATAGCGCACACACAGCGAACAACGCATTAGACTGGAACGGAACTTATGTCGGTATTTTATCTTGTGCTGACTGTAGTGGCATCGAGACTCATATTACTTTGAATCATGATGGAAGTTACACTGCAACGCAGACCTATCTAGGTAAAGAAGACGGATATATCGAGTCGCAAGGCCAATTCCACTGGAATGACAAGGGCAATACCGTGACCCTAGAAAGTGAAAGTGGCGCAAATCAATACTTCGTTGGTGAGAATGTCTTGTTCAAGCTCGACATGAATGGCGAACGTGTTAAAGGTGAGCTGGCTGAGAGTTATCAGTTACGCAAACAGTAGCGATAGCCTCGCACTCAAATCAAAAAAGGAGCCCGAAAGGCTAATGCTTGTCAGTTAAGAAGCATTTAACACCTTTTTGAAGGCCTAGTCGCGTAGCGACTGGGCCTTCTTTTTACCACTCTTGGGTAGCTCCTATCTCGCCTTTCTGGCAGCGTAAAACTCTCAGCCATATCGAGTATGTAGTTCATT
>NZ_JATABH010000083.1:0-6309 GCF_036533775.1 Vibrio sp. M260112
GGAAGCTTGATTGTATCTACTCATGTTATTTGTCCTCTTTGACTTCTGGAAAAATCAAAGACGCATTTAGCATGAGTAGTTTTACAGGCAAAGCCGAAACGGATGATAACCACCTACTGAAGTAGGTGGTTTAGGGCTGAAAACAAAAAGCGCCGTTAGGCGCTTTTTTTAAATACATACAAGACGTTGGCATTAGAACTTGTTCGGTGCGTAGCCTGTCATCACTTCAATGCGCAACTCTTTGCCCAACTTTGTCATTGGGTGAACCACCACTAAACCTTTTACCGACTTTTTCAGTTTACCCATATCCGCCTGTTCCGCTTTCGTGATTTCGCGAGAGAATGGCATATCCTGCAAGCTCTTACGCTCTTTGTTGCGATCGAATTGCTGCTTATGCTTCATTGAGCTTACTTTCTTGTTAAGTTTTTCGATTTCATCAGTGAACTGAGAAATCATTTCCTGATCACCACGACCTTTAGCTGCGTCCAGTTTACGTTGGCAAGTATCTAGACGGTTATGAAGGTTTTGAAGTTCTTTTTTAAGGCTCATGGTGATTTATCTCATAGAAACGGAAAAGGGCGGCGAGTGTAGCACAAGCATAGCTGCTTCCCTAATGATAATCATCATTTCACTCCCCTCTATTCCCTTGAACAACCCTGCCCTCAATCCATCGTTCAAAATTGAGTGTCACCAACGGCAAACTAGAGCGAAATCATTCATTATATACCAGTATTAGCTAAGTCCATCCATTCCAAGATAATAATAAGGATTGAGTATGTTTTATCGTGTGTTACTTCCTTCGCTAATGCTGTTTGCATCTACTGTCTTTGCCGGTTCAGAAAGCGTTGTCATTCGCTATCTTGAACCACAAAATGAGGTTGAGAAAAAGGCCAAATCTGAGATTGAGCAAAGTGGTGTAAACCAAACCTTAGTCGACTTATCGCAGAGTATTTTTCCGTTCAAAAACACCTTAACCATTCAATACGGTGGCGATCAGGGCCCACTTTACGATCCAGAAACGCATCAGGTTCATATGCCTTACGAGTTCTATCAGCAAGCACTGGATTACTTTAAGAAAAATCAGTATGACAAAAAATATGGCAAGAGTGCGCAAGCTGGTGCCATTGATACCGTATTACACACCCTGCTTCACGAAGCCGGACACGCTTATATTGCCGACCAAAACATCCCGATTCTAGGCAAGGAAGAAGATGCCGTAGATAATTTTGCTGCGCTAATGATGATCGAATATGTGGAAAATGGAGAAGATGCAGCAATCAGTGCCGCCGATATGTTCGCCTTTGAATCCGAAGATCGTCCTGACTATTACGATTTTGGTGAATACATAGACGAGCACAGCTTTGACTTACAACGCTACTTCTCAACTTTGTGCCTAGTTTATGGCAGCAACCCTGAACAACATAAAAGCTTATTAGACGAAGTCGAAAACGACTATCTGGCTGATCGTAAAGATTTTTGTATCTATCAATATCAAGCAGTGAGTCAAAACTGGCACAGATACTTAACGTCAGTGAGCGATGATAAATAGCCATAACGGTTTCGGAGAAACATCGAGGTGAAAACATAACTAAATTGACGATTTTCTACGATGGCCGCTGCCCATTGCGTGTAAAAGAGATGGGCAGATTGGCTAAACATCAAGTTTGCCAACAACCGTTACCACTAGTCTAAATGGTTGACAGCAAAGAGTTACTGCGACGACAAGCCATGTTATCGATAGATTGTACTAAGGTCTAATATCAAGAATCTGCAAACCCCTCAAGATTCACAGTCCTGAGCCGATAAATTGGCTAATCTTATAAGATAAACTTTTGGTCTATAAGCACGATTCCAATAATTAAGCTTATTGCCTATTCGGTCCTCTAGATCGCAGTATGGTCAATAAGCCACTATTACTTAAACAGGATGTTTGTATGAGTCTTACAATTCGCAGCCGCTTATATATTTTGGCATTGGTTCCGCTGCTAGTTATCGCGTTAGGTATGCTTAGCTTTACCTACATGAAAACCACCGAACTGAACGAGCAACAAATCGAAGTTACTCGCGCTAACTTAATGAACTTGAAGAAAGCCGAACTAAGGAACTATCTTCAAATGGCCAAATCCTCCATCGAACCTTTTCTAGAGAAAGGTGCGAGCCTTGCGGAGGCATACCCAACCCTGAAAACACTAGAATACGGTGAATCAGGATACGTATTTGGTTACGACTCCAAAGGCGTACGACGTGTTCAGGGGAAGAGTGAAAAAGGGATCGGAGAAAACTTCTGGAATCTACAAGATCAACAAGGCAACTACCTGATCCAAGATCTCATCCGTAACGCAAAGACTGGCGAGTTCACCACTTACTACTTCCCTAAGCCGGGCGAAACTAAGCCTCTACCTAAACTGAGCTACTCAATCTTTATTCCAGAGTGGGATTTGATGCTGGGGACTGGTTTCTACACAGATGATATTGATGCCATCATTGCCGATATGGAAGCCGCAACCATTAGTGCGTTGCAAACTACCTTGTCAGCTATCGTCATTTTCTGTCTAGTCATCGCGGGGATCGTTGCTGTGTTCGCAGTTGCGATAAATCGTACCATTATGAAACCGCTAGAAATGTTTGATAACTCCATTAGCTCATTTGCAAGTGGTGACGCTGACCTGACCGCTCGTATGGAAGCGTTTAAAGCCCCAGAATTTGCTAGGCTAAGCAGTAACTTTAACGCTTTCGTTGCCAGCCTTCAGACCATCATTGCAAACGTTAGCGATGTCGGCCAGCAAGTCGTCGCGGAAACCAACAATATGTCCCAGCGTGCTGCTAAAGTCGATGAGTTGGCTTCAGGGCAACGCGAAGAGACAGAACAAGTCGCGACGGCCATGACCGAAATGACAACGACAGCTAGCGAGATCTCCAACAACGCGAGTCAGGCGGCATCATCAGCCAAAGAGGCGGATGACTACGCGAAAGAAGCGCAGCACATCGTTAATTCAGCGGCACAATCGGTTGAAGCTCTCGCTGAAGAGGTTTCACAAGCCAATGGCGTTATTTCTCGTCTAGAAGGCGACGTACAGAATATCTCCTCTTCACTGGAAGTCATCCAAGACATCGCAGAGCAAACTAACCTACTTGCGCTGAACGCAGCCATTGAGGCCGCTCGTGCGGGTGAACAAGGCCGAGGCTTTGCGGTCGTAGCTGACGAAGTACGCAAACTGGCTAGCCGCACTCAAGATAGTACTGGAGAGATTCACCAGATGATCCAGCAACTAAAAGCCGCCTCTGACGATGCAGTGAAAGCGATGGAGTCTAGCCAAAGACGTGGTGCAAGTACCGTTGAAGAAGCGAATGCCGCCGCCAAAGCGCTCATTCAGATACAGGAATCAATCGGAACCATCATGGATATGAACTCACTTATCGCAACGGCAACGGAAGAGCAAAGCCTAGTGGGTCAGGAAATTTCTCAACGTGTGGTTGTCATTTCAGACCAGAGTTCGCAATCTGCCGAACTGGCAAATGAGAATCGCGCTGGTAGCCAAGAGCTCAACCACCGTGCCAACGAGCTATACGACTTGGTTGGCCGCTTTAAAGTGTGATGCTCAACTTTTCGTTTCCTTTACAGCCCGCACCTCTGCTGCGGGCTTATTCTTATCCCAAAATACTAGAAATCACTTTCATCGTTTTCCTGTGCATTTATGGACTTTAGAGGAATATGGACTTTAGAGGAATATGGACTTTAGAGGAATAGCTAACTCACTATTGCCCCATTCCGAGCTACGCTCCGACATACTGAACTATATAACCGAGTCGTGTTGATATACATAATGTAATAAGTAAACTTTATCATTGAACTCAATGAGCCTTAGGAACATTTGAATGCATCCTTGGAATATAACGGTAAAGACAATGCTTGAACCTTTGGCGAATAGTGCTGATGCACTACAGATGCAGGCATACATGCGCAATCAGTTTCGATTCTTGGGGATTAAATCAACTCAAAGGAGAGAAGTGCTTAAACCACTTTTCTCAAAAGAACAACTCCCCGAGATAGACGATTTACCTAGCATTGTCAGAGAGCTTTGGTCACTTCCTGAAAGGGAATTTCAACTGATCGCAGTTGACTTGCTCATTAAACGTAAAAACCAGCTACCAGAAGCGTTTCTATATGAATTAGAGTGGCTTATCATTACGAAATCATGGTGGGATACGGTTGATTTTCTCTCCTCACACATTACAGCTGCTCTGTATATCAACCATTCCGACCAAACTCGACAGTACATTAGTCGTTGGCGTAACTCAGATAATATTTGGTTGCGGCGAACTGCATTACTTTATCAATTGAGATTCAAACAGCAGACGGATGAAAAGCTATTATTTGAGATCATCAAAGAAAATCAGGCTGACAATGAATTTTTTATACAAAAAGCGATAGGCTGGGCACTGCGAGAATTCTCGAAAACCAACGCCAAGTCTGTAGTTTCGTTTATTGATCAGCAAAACATACAAGGGATTGCCAATCGTGAAGGGTTGAAGTGGTTGAATAAACACAATCAAGCTTGAACACCCATAGACGCATGTCATTGCAGTGCCAATTGTGATCTTGCTGGCTAAGGCTTGCCCCTTTCGGTGTTAACGCAATTACTCAGTGGCAAATCGTGCCACTGAAATCACCGTTCTTTCTCTCATGGTTAGCAGCAGAGAGGACGTGACAGAAAACTCCCAAAACTGAGCAATAAGCTCAATCGTCCGCCTTAATAGGAAGTGCGTATTTATGCTTACTTGCTCATAACGTATTGTAATTGAGTTAGTTAGTAGGTATTTTCAAAAAAGCTTAAATTAATGAGAAAAAACAATGAAATACCCAAAACCTTTAAGAGAAGGAAGCACGATAGCAATCACAGCATTTTCATCAGGGATAGCGGAAGAACACAAAGCTAGATTTAGTATCATTAAAAAACATCTTGAATCTCAAGGTTTCAAGATTGTTGTGGGTGATTGCTTGTATGGGCAGTTTAAACACGTAAGTGCACCAATAGAACAACGTGTAGAAGAACTGATAAGATTTTTAATGGATGATAACATTGATGCTATTTATCCCCCTTGGGGAGGTGAGTTGTCTATGGAGCTTCTTCCTCTCATAGACTTTTCCAAGCTTCAAAATGTTAGACCAAAGTGGATCTTAGGTTTTTCTGATGTCAGTACCTTAGCTGCAACATTTACAAGTAAGCTTCGGTGGGCTACTGCACATTGCTCCAATTTGATGGATCTAACTCCTGAAGCAAATGACCCACTAACTTCAAATACCATCACGTGTATTGGAACCTCTATTGGTTCGACGTTTTTTCAAGAAGCATCGACTATGTACGCTAGCCAGTGGCCAGACATCGTGAGTAAACCTGCAAGAGGCATTACGCTAGACACTGCATCAAGTTGGAAATGGTTAGTAAGACCGAAACTAGGCACAACTATTGAAGGTAGACTCATTGGAGGCTGCTGGGATACATTGCTTCACCTTTTTGATACGGAATATCTTGATTTGAAAGCTCTCTCTGAAGACTATCCAGAAGGTATCGTGCTCTATCTGGAAAATGCAGAAATGTCACCAACAGATATTGCCCGAACAATATTAAGCATGAAATTTAGGGGGGTGTTCAAGCATATTAATGGTTTAGTTTTGGGCAGGAATGCTGCCCCTGATCCAAGCAATGAGCAAGCTCTCAAATATCATGAAGCTATAGAAAGTAGCCTAGCGAACATTGGAATCCCTGTAATGTATGATTTAGATATTGGCCACGTTCCACCGAATCTTACGCTTATCAATGGTGCTGTAGCAAAGGTGGAATTAAATGATGAAGTTGGGGAACTGAGTCAGACCCTTATATAATAGATCACTGACTTAATTGCATAATTTGTGAGTTTTGGCAAATGGGTTTAACTTAAACCATGCAAGGTTTTGTCCATTTTCTTCCATCTCAGGCACTGAGTTCGGCGGTGCGTGATTGCGTTTTGGGATACCAAAAGTTATCCATATCTGGCTAATTTAGTAAAAGCCCTGAAACACTTTTGTCCAGCTTCGAGCTAGCTGGTGAGGCTAGCTCATGTGATCACCAAGCGATTCTGTCGTACCTTAATTACCAAGCGACTTTGTCATAATTCTAACGGGACATATATGGTCACCTCGCTGTTCGCAAGGCCTGATTGAAATTAATGTCGGTCTTTTCTTTAAGCTATTTCATAGGCACCCTTAACGGAGATTAACATTGATGGTCGACGGTCTTGCGACATATATCCGGCGTCGTTATAGCAACG
>NZ_JATABH010000084.1:0-6015 GCF_036533775.1 Vibrio sp. M260112
TCTTAGTCAAAAAGCGTGCCAAAATGAAAATGTATATATTTCAACAATTTAAGCATTTGTTAATATACGAGCTGGGCAACTTTTTGCTCGAATCGAGCAAGATCTTGCCCAGATCGAGCAAAAAGTTGCCCGGAAGCAAGAAATGCACCGAGGAGACTGTGAACCATCACAAATGATGAAATATCAGAAAATACCCCACTGCTACAGAGGGGTCGTTCGCAACAGTATGGTTTGCTATCCAGTGTGTTGCGAACACGTTAAGTGATAGGAGCTGGCCCAGATGGGGGCTTTGTGATATCAAACCGTATTAGAGGCGGGTTCTTCTCACGAAATAGAGCGCAACATTGAGATCGCTTGTTCCAGTAAAAAAGCACCTTCACTGGTCAATGACCAAGCAAACAACGCAATATTGAGTACCAAGGTCGACCAGAAGAGGAACTTAAATCCAATATCATGATACTTGTGATGCATAATCGACTGAGCAAGCAAAGCCCCAACCCATCCGCCACACACGTTCATTATATGGAAGGCGACTTCCGGAACTCGCCACCCACCGTTCATCATTGCGTGTCTGTCTAACGCATATAAGGTGTATGTGGCTGTGCTGGCGGCAAAATAAAGTACGCAGGATATGAGTGGAAAATCTAGCAAGACGACGCTACCGAAAAGTGCGCTACAGAACCAGACAGCTATAGCAAGAGAAAAATTAAACACCAAAGGCCGAGTTACGTCGACCGCTCTCATGGTTCCATTACTATCAGATCCTAAACGAAATACCACAGGTTCGCTGACACAGGGTAACCGAGAGTTATTTTCTAAATCATTGATATGAAATAAAATTTGAGTATCTTGGTTTTCTACAGAAATATAACCATAACCCTTGCTCTGATCCCATTGAGCAATTGTTCCTTGTATTGCCATGTTATTTCCCTTACCTAGCCTGAAGTTGCGATAAGCTTATAATTATTATTGCGTTAACATCAGCTATAGCACACATATTATACAATGCGCATATTCTAACCAACTTTGCTTAAATTATTTGATCTAGAACACGACTGACAGGTTCTGGCACGACCATTCGATAGAGATGAGCGAGCTTGATCAGACGATGAATTCGCTCAGGCATCGCGCTCCGCTTCGACTAAAGTTTTATCTGTGTTGCCAGATATGCTTAAAGCACAGCGAGAAGAATTTGCGATTTTTGTGCCGGAAATTCTTCTCGCTGTTTACAACCACTATGACAAATCTTTTAGGGAAAAGTATGGACCCTTGGTGGGAATTGAGAAAGGGTTATCGGCATTTTCGAATTGATAGAATCGAGACGCTCACGATTACCGATACAAGGTTCGAGACATCGACTGGCAAATGTCTCGAACGCTACATTACACTTCACGCACCTGAAGCTTAGAAATATTCGTTACTTCATGACCATAGGTGAAATGTTGAGCGCGATTCGACAGCCGTTGAGGTCAGACTCAACATCAAACTCCACCAACTCATTAACATGAACGTCAATTGAAGTGCCACGCATATCACGAACATGAAAAAACACCTTATCGTTGCAGTTTTCATCTTCAATAAAGCCATACCCGTACTTCGGATCTAAATCGATGATTTTTCCAAGAACTGACATGCTGCTTCCTCGCTATAACAGTAACAGTGAATTCTGTTATTCTTACTGCGCACAGGTTCACTTCGATCACTGTTAATAAAAAATAGTTGCTAAGCCAGCAAAATATCTTTCAGCTCATGCAGAGAACTTACCGTGTAGTGCGGCGAAATATCGACATCTGCTTCAGCCCCTACACTATTTAACCAACAGGTTTCGATACCAAAATTAAGTCCACCTAGGATGTCAGAATGTTGGTTGTCTCCCACCATGAGAACTTTGCTCTTACAAGGCGACCCCATTTTCTCCATCGCATGGCTAAAAATGGCTGTATCGGGCTTAGCAAAACCCACTTGCTCGGATATCACGACGTGTTCGAAATATTGGCTCATACCGGTTCTTTCAAGTCTGATTGCCTGAAGCTCGGTAAAACCATTAGTGATGATACCCATCTTCGCCTTGCCATGAACCGCTTCCATCAGCTCTTTTGCTCCTGGAAGTAAGGTACATATGTCAGCCATTGCCTCTAGAAAAGCACTGTTTAACTCAGAGGTGGTCGTATCTAACCTGTCTGCCCACTCTTGAAAGCGAGTGTGTTTTAAATCATCGGCACTGATGGTGCCATTTTGATAATCAACCCATAGAGGCTTATTGACCGTTTGATAGTGCTCAAAATCTTGTGAAGTGAACTCTACCCCCTTGCGCGAGAACATGAGCTGCATCCCTTTAAAGGCATCAAAGTGAAACAGGGTTTCGTCAGCATCAAACAAGATCCAATCGTATTTCATTGCTATCTCCTAAAAATTTCATCGCTAGTGTAGATTGTTTTCAATAAGATGATAATCTCTAAGTTAAGAAATTTATTGTTTACCTACAGTCAACTATGCAAGCATTCTCTTCGATACCTGTTTTTGTCTCAGTGGTTGAAAATGGCAGTTTCTCTGGCGCAGCCGAAAAACTCAATTTCACCAAATCCGCCGTCAGTAAACGAATCACCCACTTAGAAGATGAACTAGGAATTAGACTTCTTAATCGCACCACACGAAAACTGAGTTTAACGGAAGCGGGTCAACGCTATTACGAGTATGTCGTGCAATCTCTAAACCTAGCACAACAAGGACTAGATGCGGTTAGCGAGCTGCAAGGCAAGCCTCGCGGTAAGCTAAAAGTGACGGCTCCCATGTCCTTTGGTGTCCTACACGTGGCTCCTCTGATTGCAGAGTTCCTCGCTCTCTATCCTGATGTAGAAATTGATTTGCAACTCGAAGACCAAATGGTTGACCTCATACAAGACAGTTTTGACATCGGCATCCGTATTGGCCACCTGCCTTTATCAAACCTAATTGCGAAAAGACTCGCACCATGTGTCAGCGTGCTATGTGCATCAAAAGAGTACCTAGAACAACATGGCCGCCCACAGCAGCCTAGCGATCTGGTCAATCACAGTTGCTTACAGTACAGCTACTATCGCGGTGGTACCGAGTGGAGCCTCAATTCGGCTGGGCAAGAGTATCGCGTTGTTCCTAAAGGTCGTTTATCAGTGAACAACAGCGAAGCGATTCGTCGTGCAGTATTAGAGGGTGCAGGCATTGGGAACTTACCAACATTCATTGCGGCCAAGGACATCCATGCAGGTCGTCTTGAAGTTGTCCTTGCCGATTACCGGTTACCAGTACATGCCGTCTATGCCGTTTTTCCTGAAAGAAAACATATGCCATTGAAAGTTAGAGTTTTCTTGGATTTCATCAACGAACGATTGGGCACTGACACCCCCTACTGGGATAAGTGTTAACCATTAATGTGACTCCATGCTCAACTATTCTTGTTGAAGTGATTTACGCAAGACTTTATGACCTGAAACAAACTTTCTCCGTTATTCTCCAGTCACAATCTAGGTATTGCTAAATGCCTAGGAGGCGTCCGATATGAAACGATTCTTTCCTTCTAACATCATGCTAATTCCTTTTGTGGTGAAGAACTATTCCGAAGAACAGCAAGAGGATAGCGGTGACACCGACCAGCAATCAGATCCCAATGAGTCACGCGAATTGGAAGAATGAGACTCTAATCAGACCGTAGCGGTTATTAATTGGCTACGCTAACAGCGCACAACAACAAGGGAGGACAACAATGAAGAAAGTTGCCGTAATACTCAGTGGCTCAGGTGTCTTTGATGGGGCTGAAATTCACGAATCCGTACTATCGCTGCACGCGATTGAAAAACAAGGTGCGAGCTGGCACTGTTTCGCGCCCAACATCGATCAACTTCATGTTATAAACCACAAGACCGGTGAAGAGATGGAAGAGACACGCAACGTCTTGGTTGAAGCGGCACGTATTGCACGCGGGAAAATAGAGGATGTTGCAAAGCTCAATGTCGATGATTACGACGCACTATTGCTTCCTGGAGGTTTTGGTGCCGCGAAGAATCTCACCGATTTCGCGGTAAAAGGTGCAGAATGTAGCATTAACACTCATGTTGCTAGTGCATGCAGAGCGTTCGCTCAAGCACGTAAACCCGCGGGATACCTGTGCATTGCTCCAACAATCATTCCGCTCATTTACGACCAAGGCGTCAAAGCCACTATTGGTAACGATGCTGCGACCGCTGCGGCTTTTAATACCCTAGGCGGCCTTCACGTTGAGTCGCAAGTAGACCAAGTTGTATTTGACGAGCAACATCTCGTGCTCTCGACACCCGCCTATATGCTCGCCGAAAACATCTCTGAAGCAGCAAAAGGAATCGAAGCACTAGTCGAGAAATTAGTCTCACTCAGTTAGCTAGATATCTATGCGCTATTTAGCCCCTGTCGGTATTCCTACTGACAGGGGCTTTTTGTTTGCTCTGAACGCAAAAAATTTTGACAATTTCTGTTTGAGTTGAGAAAACGATTGCGCTAACCCACTAATATTTAACAACTTACATTCAATACAAATTGAACTGGTCGGAGTTCACATTTTGCTGCAACACCTACCACTTTTGGGTAGCAAAATTGTTTGAGATCAAGATTTGAGGTTGGATAGTTATGCGAATCTAAATGCAGATTTCAAATATAACAATATGGAGCAATCCAATGACGAGTGCATTTTTTATCCCTACTGTAAACCTAATGGGCGCTGGCTGCCTGACTGACGCAGCAGACAATATTCAAGCTCAAGGTTTTAAAAAAGGCCTGATCGTAACTGACAAAATCCTTAATCAGATTGGTGTTGTAAAACGAGTTCAAGATCTATTGACTGAGCGCCAAGTAGACACTGTGGTATTTGACGGTACTCAACCAAACCCGACAATCAGCAACGTGAATGATGGTCTCGCACTGCTTATGGATAACGACTGTGACTTCGTAATTTCCCTTGGTGGCGGTTCACCTCATGACTGCGCTAAAGGTATCGCATTGGTCGCTTCCAACGGTGGCAAGATTGGAGATTATGAGGGTGTAGACCAATCAGCTAAACCAATGCTGCCACTGATCGCAATCAACACAACGGCTGGCACAGCTTCTGAGATGACTCGCTTCTGTATCATCACTGATGAAGAGCGCCACATAAAAATGGCGATTGTCGATAAACATACAACACCGCTCGTATCCGTCAATGATCCAGAGCTAATGTTAGCTAAACCTGCTTCGCTGACTGCTGCAACAGGTATGGACGCATTAACCCATGCTGTTGAAGCTTATGTCTCTATCGCAGCAACACCTATCACTGATGCTGTTGCCATCAAAGCGATCGAAATCATTCAAGCTCACCTTCGCACTGCGGTCGAAAACGGCGATGATATTGAAGCGCGTGAACAAATGGCTTACGCACAATTTATGGCAGGTATGGCGTTTAACAATGCATCGTTGGGCTACGTACACGCAATGGCGCACCAACTAGGTGGCTTCTATGACCTGCCACACGGCGTCTGTAACGCGATTCTGCTTCCTCATGTCCAACGCTACAATGCTCAGGTCTGCCCAGATCGTCTACGTGACGTTGCGAAAGCGATGGGTGTCGATGTTAAAGATATGACCGCAGAACAAGGCGCTGAAGCGGCAATTGCCGCTATCGTTGCGCTAGCTAAAGATGTAGGTATTCCATCGGGTATCAAAGAGCTTGGTGCAGATGCTAAAGACATCCCAACCCTAGCAGACAATGCACTAAAAGATGCGTGTGGTTTTACTAACCCTAAACAAGCAACGCATGAAGAAATTTCAGCAATCTTTGCAGCCGCTATGTAATTAAAGTCTTTTCCTTTAGTCCTAGCCTCCTTCGGGATAACTCCTATCACTTAACGTGTTTGGAACGAACTGGATAGCGAGTCTTATTCATACGAACGGTCCTTGATTTGGGCCGTTTTTTTCGCTCTGGCAGAATGTAGCGCTTCACTCGCTCTCGCATCGCCCTTAACTTTTTGGGGATCG
>NZ_JATABH010000085.1:0-5969 GCF_036533775.1 Vibrio sp. M260112
GGTTGAATATGTTGCGCACAGAGCCGACTAAACTCAGTATCGTTGGAAAACAGAAGCGTTGTATGATGAACACAGCGATGCTAGAGGCGGTCTTGAGTGAAGGCCTAAACGCGGTGGGTAAAAATTAAACACTCATGCGGTCGCCCTGCTGTTTTTGACTTGTATGATGATACTGTTGAGTTTATGAGTTCAACCGTAGATTATATTGAGAGCCTATTATGATTAATGGTGTTTCAGCTTTGCTTTGGCTTCCTTTCTGGGGAGGGATGGTGATAAGTATTGTGGTTATGATTGTATCTGTACTTGGCAACTTAATAACATTACCAATCATTATATTTCTTCTTCGAAACAGAAGAGACTATTTGATCGATAAACTTGATATCTATGCTCCAAAAAAAATACAGGGATGGGCTCATTTCCCATCGTTTGCATGGATCCGCTCTAGCCAGCAGGCATTTAGTTGGTTTCATCGTCATTCAAAGGAAGAAATTCAATACTGGCGTAACGGTATAAAAAAAGAGCTTGGAAGTGTTTATTGGTTGTATCGGTTGAATACAGAATGCTTGAGGTTTAGTTTCCTGAGTATTTTTTTTGTGTTTGTATTTATGGGGATAGAATATCAATTTGGGATATTAGGTATTCCTTTCTAAATCCTCAAATTTTATTGAAGGGCTGTAATGGAATGGTTAACCTAGATAACCCCGACAGGGATTCATTTAATGTATATTAAAGCAACGTATTGAGTTGGTTTACTCGTCAATTTGCTTTAAAGGCGTCGAGTCTTTGGATATCCTTTAGAGGATTACGCAAAAATAGAGGCCGTCAAGTTCCCTCGGTAATTAAGCAAACGACAAAGTCGCTTGGTAATTAAGGTACGACAGAATCGCTTGGTGTTCACACTTCACAGTTGGCACTTCCTAACTCAGAAGTTCCCCGAATTACACTTAGATTAAATACTCTACATAATTCAAGGGGCGTGCGTTTGCCCTACTAAAACTTATTCGATTGAGTTGATAACTGTTCATTCTCGTCATTAGGCGACATCTTGCAGCTTAACTTCCTTTCATGTGTCACAAATTATTGATTATCAGTTGAGTTGATATGAGAATGACTGCATTTTTGAAGGATGAAAAACGACAATTTAAGGGAACATATAGATGGAAGTAAATGAATGTATCTCTTTTATCATGCTAAATGGTTCAGAGGTATTGCTAGAAAAACGCAGTGAGCAAAAGGAAACTGATCCCGGTTTGATCACTATACCTGGTGGCCATATTGAATATGGTGAAACTCAAATTCAGGCGTTGTTCCGTGAATTAAGTGAAGAGCTCAATGTTATTCCAACTGAATACAAATATTTATGTTCTCTTTACCACCCAACGAAAGAACTGCAGTTAATCCATTATTTCATTGTTAGTGCATGGACTGGAGATATTACAGCTCAAGAGGCTGATGAAGTTAAGTGGTATCCATTGGATGTGAGCCAAGTCGGAATTCCTGCTGACAGTATTGCTTTGAAAGAAGTGGAGCGGGTTAGTCGTTATCTGTACTAATTCAGATCTAGTCGGAACTAATACATATGAGCCTCAGCTAGCGTAGCACGTGCTAAGTTAGGAAGCTCGCTCTCAGGGTTCTCAAGCATATCAGGCACTAGCCTCATTAATGAAGCGCGACCAACGGGGATGATCAAACCAAATTCAGAAAGTAGTGCACGGATACGATTCATCAATGCGGTACGCTCGCGCACCCAATGTTCTCTCGTTCGATGAACCGATAAGATAGCTTGTTGCTCAGGGGATTTGACAGGAACAAAGCGAGTGGCAGGTCTTTGCACGGCTTCGCATATAGCGACCGCATCATTGAGGTCATTTTTTCCTTTGGTTCGATATGGCGTGACATACTTAACCGCAATGATACGAGCATCGTGACCGAGTTTGCGTAATGTTCTCGCCCAATAATGTGCACCACCACACGCTTCAACACCTATTCGCATAGGTGGCATATTTGCTATTGTAGTCAGCAGTTTAGAGCGAGTAACCGACTTATGAAGTAGGACTTTTCCATTTTGGTCGACAGCATGAAGACTAAAATGGTTTTTGCTAGGTCGATACCGCAAAAATAAGAATAATCAGACATGGTGCCTCCGGTGCAAATGTATTCCACTTAAGTGTGGCAGATCCTCGGGAGGGGGAATCCATGTCATTCGTTATAACAACTAGAGGTACTATCCATTGAGTAAAATGTTCGAAATAGCTTATGCTGCAGCATCCAATAGGCTTTGTTTTTTTACTGGTACTGGATTTTCTAAAGCAGTTACTAGTGGAGATGCCCCTAGTTGGCAGGGGCTTTTAGAAGAACTAATTAAGTTGCTGCCAAACAAACGGGCTTTGAAAAAAGCCATGTTCCCAAAAGACAAAAGTTCGCCGTTATCTTTAGAGGAAATTGCTCAGGTCTTAAGCATCGAACTAGCTAATAAAGGGTTCAATTTACACGAAGAAGTCGCAAATATCATATCAGAACTCGAAGTAAGCGGTGATATTGAAGAGATTGAGAAATTTCTATCTAAGAGATCTTTTCGTGCAATAACGACGAATTATGACAAGTTATTAGAATCTATTGCTGGTGAACAAGACTGCAAAGCTATAAGTCCGGGCCTTCCCATTCCAAGGTCGATATCTAGAGCCAAGGTCTACCATGTTCATGGATCAATTGACTCCCCTAGTAATATGGTAGTTACTTCTGACGATTACTTTCGTTTTCTAAGCGGAGAGTCATATCACTCAAGAAAACTGAGCACCATACTTCATGAGAATACCGTGGTTATTATGGGGTATTCATTAGGGGATACTAATTTAAAAGCAATTATTAGTGATTACAAAGGTTTTTCTCGAAACCATCTTATAAGCGCAAATATATTTCTGATTTCTCGCTCTCCTGTTGTTCAGCAAGTCAAGGATTACTATTCACACTGCTATGGAATACGAGTGATAGATAGTATGGAAATTTCGGAATTTTTCAGCCAGTTGAATAGAGCTCTACCAGAAGCAGAGGATTGTGTAGAGAGGACGTTGGAAACTATCCAAAGGGTTGTCTTTAAAAACAGGCGATATAAAAAATCCTACCTTCGTCTAGAGAACTCTTTTTTTGAAATTATTGCGTCCTTATCAGCTCTTGGGTTGACTATTTCGAATGAAAAAGTAGTCGAAGCTGTTGGTAAAATATTGCTAGCTAAGACAGAGTTGACACATGAAAACGGTGCTTGGGAACAATATGTTCATTTGGCAAAGTGGCTGATCTATTTAGCAAGCATTCTGGATATTAACGAGACAGAAATAACTAAAACGTTCCTCAACGCAGTTTTACGATCGATGGAAAATATGAGTCGAGAACTACGGCTAGGATATTCGTGGCATGCCTACAAAGCTTGGGATAAAGGTTGGGAGAGTATTACACCGTCAAATCGTGCACTAATTCGTGAATTCATCGAAGAAGAGACGGAGTACGAGGATGCATTACGGATTGTGCAAAAAAATTTTTAATAACAATCATTTAAGTGTGTGATTCATAGACATCCTTTCAACCATACTGGATGTCTATGGACAGAGAAGTTCGACAAAGACTACAGTAGGTAAAGATGTATGAAGAGTCTGGTGATGCAGGCTTCGTATGTCGTCGCTGTGGTATTTCTAGGCCAACATTGCGGAAGTGGGCAAATCTGAATTGGGCATCTTTTTTATAACTGACACTGTTTGTCCAGAGGTTTGTGCCTTAGCCGATCACGGCAGGCACACCTTTGTTTAACTAATAGTAAATGTGTGCGAATGTGTCTAACAGTTTGTTTCTTTTGGCAGTTTTGCGTAGGGCGCACTTGGCATATGCATCAACGCCGTGAATACTGAACACATTCTTGGCGAGGTCAACGGTAATAGTTTGAATGTTGGACATGATAATCTCCAGTTTTTCAGCGTGAATTGAGTCAATATGGCGCGCGGAGTGTCAGGGAGAGGGATTCATATTATTCGTTATGTGTAACTAAAGGATATTTAATGAGTTTTAAATCTTGGCGAAGCTTTTCAATATTTAGTTGGGCAGTAAATCGTAAACAGAGATACATTCTTGATGAAGAGTCTCAGCTTTTTCTAAATTCAATTGTTGATACGTGTAAAGACAGGGAATTGGTTATACCTGAAGGGAAGTGTGTTTGGCGAGCGCAAAATGGACATTCGTGGAAGCCATTGTACCAGCATGACCCCGACACAGAAGAAGATATCCATGTCGATGACATCCCTTGCCCGTTTCCTGATTCAAGAATGAAACCTCTAGAAGATAGTGCATCAGATGGACGAGCGAATTCTAAAGGTATTCCTTGTCTTTATGTGGCTACAAATAAAGAAACAGCGATGTCTGAAGTTAGGCCTTGGCTAGGTGCTATTGTTTCATTAGGCGTATTTAAGACAACCAAGGAGCTAAAAATTTTGGACTTTTCTGTGGAGCAAGGTACTAATAATCTTCGTTTTTACTTTACTGAGCCCACGGAAGAAGAAAAAATTAAGGCAGTTTGGTCGGACATTGATAACGCTTTCTCTAAACCGGTGAGAAACTCAGATTTAAAGTCAGACTACGCAGCAACACAAATTATATCTGAATTTATAAAATCTAAAGGCTATGACGGTATAGCGTATAAAAGTTCATTGGCTGAAGGGCACAATATTGTTCTCTTTGATTTGAACTCAGCTGAGATTGTTGGTTGCCAAATTCATGAAGTATCTAAGGTTCAATTTGAATTCAAAAAGATCGAGGATTACTGAGAATAAGACTGGTAGACAATTCCACATAAGTAATTCAAGCAGATTCGCAACGCTCGGCACTTTTGGCTTGAATCGGCTTTAGTGTTTACGGCACAATGGTTTAGGTTGGGTGGTTAGCGTGGTTCACACCTTAATTTGGTGTTATGTGCAAGGATAGTTTTATGTTCAACTTCTTTAAGAAAAAGAAGACAGGCTTGGATGTCGTTATTCATAATCTGACTGTGATGGGATATGACATTCTTCCATATGGTATTGCTGTTGCTAAAGCAGAATTAGCCAGCGGTTATCGTCCCGCAGAAGTAGCATCCCATATTGCGTTTACTACAATGGCTCGTGATATTCATGATGCTGGAGATGATTTCCTAAAAATCAATGCAATTTATCCCCATGGTATGGCACTGCTCGATATCCTAAAAAGCTGTAAGGATGACAATCTAATGAATCCTACTCAATGGGAAAATGACTCTACAGCTATATATCGCATCATTACGATTGATGATCAACAGTTAGAATGGATCGGAAATATTTTAAATGATCCTCTTGCTGGTAGAGAACGTTTGGCAAGTAGCAGAATCGACTATCAGGCATAAAAAGCACATAAGATAATTGGACTCCCGCTCTAATTACAAGCTAACCTTCTTAAGTTAGCTAACACTTTGGGAAAGCAAGATGAGAACCACGATCATTGGTGTTGACCTAGCCACTAAGGCTATCCAAGTATGTGTTTATTTAAACTCAAAGGTGCTTTCCAATAAAGAACTGACACCTCAGCAGTTTAGTGAGTTTTTGCGTCAACAGCCTCCATGTGTCGTGGTATTCGAATCTTGCAGTGGCTCTAACTACTGGGCTCAATATTGTCGCTCGATGTTAAGCGCATCATAAACCGCGCATTCTCATCGTCTAGCCCGAATAATAAGATCAAACCTCCAACCCAAAGGAGATTTGAAATAGCCAAACGACGCACTAACCAAGAATGGCGAACTCTGTTCGAACACGGGGATCTATTAGAGCGCTGAATTGAATAGTTATTCAACGAACGAAGGCTCGAAAACTGTCGAACGATTTCGCCCAGACTCTTTGGATAAGTAGAGCGACTTGTCTGCATGCTCAAGCCAAGCAAGGTGACTTGATTGGAGCGGTGAAATCTCGCACACGCCAAGA
>NZ_JATABH010000086.1:0-5662 GCF_036533775.1 Vibrio sp. M260112
GGGAAGCTTGATTGTATCTACTCATGTTATTTGTCCTCTTTGACTTCTGGAAAAATCAAAGACGCATTTAGCATGAGTAGTTTTACAGGCAAAGCCGAAACGGATGATAACCACCTACTGAAGTAGGTGGTTTAGGGCTGAAAACAAAATTTACAATGTAAACGGTAGTGATTACGAGGGCTACTGGAGCAAAGTCAGTGACAATGCACCACTAGTATTGCTTATCCATGACTGGGACGGTTTAACAGACTACGAAATGAAACGAGCCGATATGCTCAATCAATTAGGCTACAACGTATTTGCCGCCGATCTATTCGGTAAAGGGATACGACCAACAGAGATTGAAGACAGAAGACAGCACACAGGAGAACTCTACAAAGACAGAGAAAAACTTCGTGCGCTAATGCAGGGCAGTTTGGATTTTGCCGCCCAGCTTGGAGGAAACAGTGACAACACCGTTGTGATGGGCTATTGCTTTGGTGGTGCAGCAGTTCTGGAGTCTGCACGAGCAGGTATGAAAGCCAAAGGCTTTGTCACCTTCCACGGAGGGCTAGGTACTCCTGAAGGTCAATCTTATCAGAACACCACTGCACCTATAATGATTCTCCATGGCACGGCAGACAGTGCCATTCCTATGTCACAGTTTGCTGAGCTGGCTGAGCAACTTGAAACTGCCAAAGTCCAACATGAGATGATTACGTATAGTGGAGCGCCGCATGCTTTCACGGTTTTCGATAGTCCACGCTATCGCGAAGATGCCGACAAGAAATCATGGGATAGTTTCACACGCTTCCTCGCCGCCAACACCAATTAAAGCAAAAGCCCCGCGATAGCACTATCGCGGGGCTCTGTCATCCCTATCGTCTATGGCGCCGTATCTATTTCTACTGGTAGATAGTGCTTAGGTTCGAGCTTCAACCACTCTGGCAAAACAGTACCGATCGATATCGATGACCAAGTGCCAGACAAAATACCAATGAACATCGCCCCAGCAAACCCTTGTAATGCGTTGCCTCCCATAATCCACAGTGCCGAGACCGTGAGCAAGGTGGTTCCTGAAGTCACCATAGTACGTGAGAAGGTCGCTATCACAGCTTGGTCATTGATTTCTTCCGTTGATAGAGACTGTTTTGCAATGAGCAACTCACGGATACGGTCAGCAATAATGATTGAATCGTTGAGTGAGTAACCCAAAATTGCCAGAATTGCCGCAAATACGGTCAAGTTAAATTCCATCTGCGTTGCAGCAAAGAATCCCAATACCAGTACGACATCGTGAATTAAGGCCAGCAGTGAACCACTTGCCAGACGCCATTCAAAACGAAAGCAGAGGTAACCCAAGATGCTCAGCATCGAAATCATCAGCGCTAAGCCACCTTGATCAACCAAATCTTGCCCAACTTGTGAACCCACCATGCTGTTGCTGATCACGTCAACCTGATGCGAAATCGGTGCTAGGGTCTGACTTAGGTCTGCTACCTGTGCGTCGCTTTGAGGAATTGGGTAACGAATCACCCATCTTCCATCCTGGTCTGAGTGCGTAACGTTGGTAAACTCACCAAGGGCTGGTTGCAATACCTCTACCAACTGCGAGTGGGTCACATTGTTATCAACCTTGACCTCAGTCACCATACCACCGGTAAAGTCTAAGCCCATGTTCAGGCCATTCATCGCCAATGCGACCAAAGAAACGACCATCAGCGCTAAAGAAACAAAGCTTGTGATGTAACGAATACGGCGAATACGCTGTTTAAAAAACTCAACCATGATTAAACCCTCACATCACGACGCGCATCGCGTCCCCAAACTAAGTTGATAATTGCACGTGATGCAAACACACCACTAAACATACTGGTCAGCAAACCGAGACCAAGAGTCAGAGCGAAACCTTGAATTGGGCCATTACCAAGCGAGTAAAGTACAACTGCGGTAATCATGGTGGTAATGTTGGCATCAAGAATGGTGCTCAACGCGCTACCAAAGCCAAGATCAATGGACTGCGCAAACGTGCGCCCTTCTGCAAGCTTGTCTTTGATGCGTTCAAAAATGAGCACGTTGGTATCGACCGCCATACCGACAGTCAGTACCAAACCCGCGATACCCGGCAGTGTCAGTACTGCTCCTGGTAGGAGTGCGATAAGACCAAGTAGGCTAACCATGTTGACCAATAGCGCCACATTAGCGACCCAACCTAGTCGGCGATACCAGAGCGCCATGAAAGTCAGCGTCATCGCAAGACCTAGCGCTAAAGCGGCAAAACCATTCTGAATGTTTTCAGCACCTAATGAAGCACCAATTGTGCGCTCCTCAACGATCGTCACTGGCGCAGTCAAAGAGCCCGCGCGAAGCAACAAGGCTAGGTTTTGTGCGTCTTCCATTGAGCCTGCTCCAGTGATGCGGAACTGGCTGCCAAGCTGAGACTGAATAGTCGCGACACTAATAACACGTTCGCTGCGTTCTGTTTCACCTTTCGAATTGGTGGTGTATTCGCGGTACACGGTCGCCATTGGTTTACCAATATGACCAGCGGAGAAGTCACTCATCATCTTGCCACCCGCATGATCGAGTGAAATGTTAACTTCAGAGAAGCCCATTTTGTCGACGCCAGCACGAGCATTAATGATGTGTTCACCAGTCAACACAGGTCGTTTTGCTAAAGTGACATCACGGCCATCGTTATCTTTAAGTGCAATGTCACCATACGCCTTACCTTCCGAAGGCGTGCGGGCTTCATGAAAGGCTAGCGTTGCGGTCGCACCAATGACATTTTTCGCCAACGATGGATCTTGGACACCCGGTAACTCAATACGAATACTGTGCTCACCCTGACGCTGTACCAACGCTTCTGTAATACCAAGCTCTTCAATACGGTCACGCATGATCTTTAAGTTTTGCTTTAATGTGACGGACTGGAACTCACTTTTGCTTTCAACCGTCGGTTTAACCGCAATGAAATCTGAATGTCGTTTTACGTCCCAAGTTGGGTAGTTCTGCTTGAGGAAGCTCTGAATCGATCCTAACGCCTGTTCAGAGTCTGATTTAATATCAAATGCTTCTGATCCAACCGAAGCGATCTGCACACTACGCAAACGCTCTTGACGGAGAAAATCTCTCACTTCATCGACCAAACTATTGCGTTGGTCTTCGAACGCTTTATCAATATCTACATTAAGGAGGAATTGAACACCACCGCGTAGATCTAGCCCGAGCTTAATCGGACTAAAGCCCATGTCGCTCAGCCACTTAGGTGCCACAGAGACGTAAGAGAAACTAATACTATCCTGTTTGCTGAGCAATTTATCTAGCTCTTTTCTTGCCAGTGTCTGTTCAGTTTCGTTATCGAACACCAAGGTGGTTTTGTTACCCATCTGTTCAATTTTACTTGCTTGGATATCACGCTGATCAAGATAATGATTCAGTTCAGTGACGTTATTTAAAATAGTATTTGCCCGCCCTTGTGACGTTGTCACCTGAATCGACGGTTTTTCACCATACCATGTTGGGATAGCACTCAATGTCAGCATGATAATCGTGGCAATCAGTACCACGTATTTCCAAGCTGAATAATGGTTCATGAGACGAGCAGAACTCGCCTGTTTAGCAGGATTTTTTTTCATTGTATTTCTTAACTTTGTTCGGCTCAGGCGTGCCTGAACCTAAATTACTAACGTAAGAAGGCGTAATCGCTTCCGAAAAAGTAAGTTAAAGAAATACCGGGTATTGGGCGTTTAAAGCGACATAAAGTGCGTTGGACTCTTTCCAGCCAGCAATTCGACTTGGCGAGGTATAACGAGTAGCAAGGGCATTAGTCGAAGATAGACAGGTTGCCTTGTATAAACGGAAAAGGGCAACGATCGCAGGTTCAAAAGTCGGTAGTTCTAAATTCGACGAAGAATCAGCGTCATCAACAAAACGAGTAGAATGTAGCCAGCGATTGGTACTTACGATCGCTAACCAATCTTGAGCAAATTCCGATTGTGTGATCGGTTTAGGCTGAGAATCTTCTCTTACTTCGTCAAACAGGGCCTGAGCATCGCTTTTAGACGCAGGTAGAAGAGTATTAATTCGGTAGCTTAATCGAGCGGAGGCTTCATTTTCGGCTTGCAGCAGATACGCAAACGCCTGCGAAGGCACAACCATCGCAAGAGTAAAAAGCCAAATGTATGAAATGAATCGACGAAGCATTGACCAGCCTGATTATATCTAACAGCGAGATAGTAGATCTAACCCATATGACAAACAACTAAAATGTTCTAAAAGCTAATATTCCATATCTGAGTCAAACCACTATCGGTAGAATATCTTACCGCTTAACACATCAAGATAGATTTTGTTGGCTTGCTTTAAACCACCGCAGTAAACAAAGTAAGCTTGTTGTTGATTGAATGTCACGGAACGAATCCATCCTTTGGTCTCTTCAAAGTCTTCAGGAGTACAAGTCCCCTCTTTTAGCAGTTGGTCGGTTGTTTTTATAAACATCTCAAAGTGTTGCTTAAAGTCATCAGATTGCTCGATGTACTGGCTGATGGTTTCCATCCTCTCTTGCTTTGAAATGGTTGGCGCGACCTCAAGCAATGCGTCCATCGGCACCCACTCTGCGACTTCAGGCCCCCCTTCTTCATAAACATAGTAGGGAGAAATCCGCCCCCAGCCATCTTTCTTTTCTAGTACGTGCAACTTGTCGCCACGGTACACAGCACTCTCAATAAACGCGTCGACATCTGGGGCTTCACGTACACCCAGTCTAGGTGGGCTAACGTAATAATCTGTCACTGGGGCCGCGGGTCGAATCTCTTCCTCTTCTTCGACAATAGGCAGTGGCGTAACAGGTTGCTTTTCGTCTTCAGCCGCCTCTAGCGCTAGAGCATCTTGTTGCGGTTTGTAATAGAAAATGTAGTAACCACCGCCAGCACAGGCGATACCCACTAACAACAAGACAACCATGATGAGTTTTTTCATATCCGCCTAATCTTTTCCTATACTTATCGAGTTATAACCACCACCACAACCACGATGAAATGGCACTGTATTAATATTACTATAACGGCAGCACTGCTGATCACTTTACCTTTTAAGGTACTTAGTGCCCATTGTTCGGCTCCAGCATGGAACGAAATCCTCAATCTTCAGACCGATCTTGACCGAACTTATAACCTCCATGCTCAAAAATTTAATCAGTTTCTGCACATCCATAACGAGCAGCCCTTTCTTTACCAAGAATTCACTCCTCAGGAGATTCGCCAGTTTTGGGACAGCAATAAGGACACCTTACATCAAAGTATGAACTCCCAAATTGAGGCATCGCTTTTTGTCGTTGATAAAATACAACTAGAGCGAGACTCCCTACAGCAACTATCTGAGCGTGTAGAACAAATACTGCTACGCTGGCGAAACATCAGCCAACATTGCAAGCAGATGGACAATCAATCAAACGCCGTAGCAAGCGAAAAGTATGCGCAGCTTAATCAGGCGTTAATACTCGATATCAATAAACTGTTTACTAAACTGCTCATCCTAAATAGCTGATCCTAATTATGCTTCACTTTTTGTACTCCATGACCACCGCTGGGAAACGATGAAATGTTATCCATAAAGTTTCGAACCCGTTTTAATAGTTGCCACATTGCTTTGCATTGATGATTCCGAGTTACTGTTTCATGTA
>NZ_JATABH010000087.1:0-5427 GCF_036533775.1 Vibrio sp. M260112
TCTGCGCGGTCAGGTAATGTTAGAATCATGAGAACTCGGTAACGGTTGTAGGTTTGTATGTTTGGCGACTGATCAGATCGCTCAAACGGTACCGAGTTCCCTTCTTTTTCTACAAACCAGTGATCTATATTTAGGAACAGTTATTTAGCTTGACCGCCAGTTCATCTTCGGAGTAACTCTGACTAAAAACGGTTACATCATGCTCAGTAAGGAGCTTAAAACACTCTAAGCTTTTGACCACATCCTGATAGGCATCCAAAACGGTAATATTCAATTTACACTCCTTGTTCAATGAGTACTCAACATATCACTGCGATATCATCACTGCCATGATTCGTTTGACTATCTATATCTAACCTGCGAAAAATAACACCTTCTATTTTCTCATAAGGTGCTGTTTTTACTTGCCACTTTAAAGTAATACAGCCAAAGTAGCGGCAGATAGTTCAACAGCAAATTTCAGCGTCATGTTTAATAAATACCATCATTTGGCTTCCGAGCAAACCAAAGGCGTTTCAGCGTCCGTCTTATCCTCTTTGCTGTTTGCAACCATCCCTGCTTATGTCCAACTGCAACCAGAAATGGCTACGAGTTTAATCTCTGGAGGAGAGAGCCACTGGCTAGCGGTTCAGCGAATCATTTGGAGCACGCTGTTGTTTGCACTATTGCTGTTATTTACCAAGCGATTGCCACTGCTTATCTCGGCATTAAAAGCACGAAACATGTGGTTAAATTACTTGTTATCCGCTGTTTTAGTGGCACCTCAATATTGGCTATTTGTCTGGGCTCCAGCAAATGGCGAAACGCTTAACCTCGCTCTCGGCTACTTTACACTGCCGATAGTCATGGTGTTGATTGGGCGGTTTGTCTATAAAGAGAGCCTCACACGTCTGCAAAAAGTCGCCTGTTTATTTGCTCTATTTGGCACTATCTGGGCATATGCTCTCTCTTCTGGCGTCTCGTGGGTAGTTATGGTTGTCGCTCTTGGATACCCGTTTTACTTTATCAATCGAAAATCTATCCAGCTTCCCGCAGATATCGGTCTGGCGGTAGACCACATCATCTTGTTTCCGTTTGCCATGCTAGCGATGTTCTATCTCTATCCAGCACAATACATCACTGAATTGCCAACCACTACGCATCTCTACTACTTCGGTTTAGCGGCGGTTTCTGTAACACCGATGTTGCTCTACCTCTATGCCTACACTAAGCTTCCAGTGTCTCTTTTTGGCCTGCTTGGCTATGTTGAACCAACCTTTATCTTTATCGTAGGTTTATTGATTGGCAGCACCATAACCCTGCAAGAAGTTCCCACTTACTTGTTTATTATGTGCGCCTTAATCGCCTTGATTACGGACAGTCACAAACGGCTGAAAAATATTCGGATAAAACGGTAATAGTGTAGAACGCATCTATTGCGTATTCACAACACCATCACCCGCAACGCGATCAAAAGTTCGCCAAGCTATGAATCCTATCTAACCACTCACTCAATTGCAGACGATTGCTGCGTGATATAGAAAGTCTCGATTTTCGCGCCGGCCTTTACAAAATCCACCGACAGGGTATAGAAACCTTTCTCCAACTGAACTTTAAGACCATCAACCGACACGAGGTGGCCTTGTGTACCATGGATTGAAAAACTCATACTGAACTGATCATTTATCGCAAGGCTACAGGAAGATTGAGCCGTAGAATCCCGTTCATAACTCATAACAGCTTGGCACTGGTATACCCCCTCCGTTTTCACCTCAATATCAAACGATACGTTGACTGAGGTATTAAGCGTGATTGCACCGTCAGTCATATAAACCCGATCAGTGCCCGTTATCTTTCGAGCAATAAACGGCTTTATTGGCTGATACGCCTGCAAGGGTCTCGCCATCGCTGGCGTATCCAAGATAAAACGACAGATATTCACCGCGCTGCGTTGCAGTTCCGCCAGTGTCAACCTTCCTGACTCGATGGCTTCCAAGGTGTCATCCTGCATTGCGTTGTTTTCAGCGCCATCATTCTCGACCACCATATAAAGGTCGTTCTGCGCCTTGAGCATATGTGAAGTGAAGGTTTTAGCTTCAACACCACCAGAAATCGGATCGTTCATCTTAGCCCACCAGTCTGTCATCACAATACCGCAGAAACCCCATTCGTTTCGTAATAGTGTGGTGTTCAGATCGTAATTGGACGCCGCCCAGTGACCGTTGACCGGATTATATGAGGTCATGATCGTGCTTGCCTTACCCTGCTTAACCGCCATTTCAAACGGTTTAACGTGCACTTCACGTATTGCTCGTTGCGATATGATGCTGTCCACATCTACCCTTGCGGTTTCTTGATCGTTGGCAGCATAGTGTTTTATGGTTCCTGATACACCAGCCCGGCTCAAACCTCGAGTTTGAGCCGATGCGATCATTCCAGTCAAATACGGGTCTTCAGAGAAATACTCGAAGTTACGCCCATTTAGTGGATGACGATGAATATTGATGCCTGGACCAAGTAGCGTATCAATATGATTTGCGCTTAACTCTTGACCAATCAGGTAAAACAGTTGTTCATTTAGTTCGTTGTTCCAAGTACATCCCAACAAAGTACCAATCGGTACCTGAGTCGCTTTATGACCACTATCCATACGAATACCAGAAGGTCCATCCGCTGCTGCGGCAATAGGTATACCAAGATGAAACAGGCTGGCCGAAACACCACCAAACGCAGCAGCGGTTCCTGGTGTCACCTTAGGACTGCACATACCTTCGCCACGTACCATAGTCGCCATTTGCTCCACCGTCATCTGAGCAACAAATGCCTCCAGACTTGCCTGTCCAGATTTGACATCAGCTAACTTCACGCCAACATCGCCGGTGTATTTAAGTTCATCCGGCATATTGGTTGAGATTCGGGCTGCCATATCGACTGTACGTTGTGGAACAGATTCAAAGCCGAGCTGAAAACAGCCCCGCTCGTCCGGACTTGTTGGCTTCATTCGCTCAAATGGCAATATCGGCGCACAAGCTTCCTGTAAGCGTTCAGTGACAAATAGTTCCTCCAGAGAAAAACACGCGTCTAGTGGTTTAGCTTGACGAACGCTACCACCAAGATAAAAGTTGTACTCCCCTGCTTCGAGTAGGTAACAGTTTCTGTTGCCAGTGACACCACTATCGTCATAACTGGCCAGTTGAGAGAGAGGAAGGCTAATCGTCATTAGTTGAGATTGTTTGGCTGCCAGTTTACGAGTTTTAGCAAACGCAACCAGTGTTCGTCTTGGCTTACCTAATAAGCCTTGTGGAGCCTCTACATAGAGCTGAACAACCTCTTTACCCGCATGGACTGGCCCCGTATTAGTTACTTCAATCTCGAACAGTAGCTGAGTCTCTGAACCTTGTCCTTCAACACGATATCCAACCAACACTTGCGTGAAGTCACTGTAGGACAGACCAGCACCGAATTCGAACTGTACTTTCTCAGGTGCGAACGTTTCGAAGTAGCGATAACCAACATAGATGTCTTCCTGGTAAACGTTACGCGTTCGATCACCGAAGTTACGTGTCGATGGATAGTCCTCAATACGGTAGGCGATGGTATCGCTCAGTCGACCACTTGGTGATTCAGCACCCGACAGTACATCGGCCAGTGCATCACCTGCCTCCATACCAGCCGCCCAGCTATACATCACCGCTCTGATGGACTGACACCCTTGAATCGTCTCCAGCCATGACATATCGATGATGTTGGTCACGTTCATCACCACAATCACGCACTCAAAATGACGACAGACGAAAGTGATCATTTGCTGTTCGAGCTCGGTTAAACGGTAACTGCCTGCTAAGTCTTGATTGTCCTGGTCTTCACCCGCAGTACGACCAATAAAGACAATCGCTTTGTTCGATTGTTGCGCCGCCGTTCGCACCAGCTCATCATTGAGTGGCATTTCCTGTTGGAACCAAGGTTCAGCGGCCCAGCCACCACCACCATCGTCAAATGGATGGTCTGCAACCCAGTTACGATAAAGCTGCGCTAATTCTTGGTTGTATGAGATCGCAGGATTGGAGGCGATCCCATCCAACGCACTGATCGCATACGGAACATTCACAGCCCCACCTGAACCTGTTCCACTGCGATACGTATTGATTTGGCAACGACCAAACAGGGAGACCGTGTCCTGCACCATCAGCGGCAAAGCTTGCTGTTCATTTTTGAGTAATACGATACCTTCGGTTGCAGCCTGACGGCTAACCGGAACCAAATTCATTTGAGCTTGTGTTATTTGACTGTTTTGCATAATCAACCACATGTTAAGTTTGGGATGTCACTTTTGGGTCTCTGCTCTGAACGACCCACTGTGTTTCTGATAACAAAAATAGTATGCTGATTGAATTCGCTAATCTCCCAATATAGCGACACAAAAAAGGAAAATAGCGACATGACTACTCGATATCGTCTACGCTCACATCAGCGTCATCAACACCTGAATTTCGCTTTTGTCGATGGAGACCACCAAACCGACTTCGCACTTCACAAACACGACTTTTCAGAGCTGTTTCTGGTTTTAGAAGGGAGTGGTAAACACTTGGTTGCTGACTTCGAATATCCGTTAAGTGTTGGAGATGTGTTTGTCATTAATGGTGAAACTGAGCATGGCTTTAAAGACGTTAGCGGACTAAAACTGATCAATCTGATGTTTGACGCTTCAGCCCCCTTCTTTGAACAACCCTCTATGCGCGTTCTTGCTGGCTACCAAACACTATTTAAGATAGAACCTTTAGCGAGACAGACCTCAGAATACAGTGCCAAGTTGACTCTCAATCAATCTCAACTCACTACTGTCCAACAAATGTTGGAGTCGATACGATCCGAATACCAAGTCGCGCCACCGGGTTTTGAAGTAATGATCAGTAGCTTAATGCAGCAACTGATTATTACCTTGGCAAGAATCTACGCTCAGCAGCAACAAGACGCACCAAAAACAACGTTAGCGCTGAGTCGGGCTATGGTGTTTATCGAACAAAACTATACCCGCAGCGAGCTCACTCCGGAGCAGATCGCGCAAGCGGCTTTTATTAGTCAGCGCCAGTTAGAAAGGTTGTTTAAACACTATTTAGACACTTCGCCCAATCACTATGTCCGCCAACTCCAGTTAAGTTACGCACATAACCTGATTGTTGAAGAGAAACTCACTTCCGTGCAGACAATATCAGAGTCGTGCGGGTTCAGTGACAGTAACTACTTTTCTAAATGCTACAAGCAGCGTTACTTGACGACCCCAAGAGAAGAAATAAAAAAAGGTTCATCGCGGATAAGCGGGAACTCAAAACAAAAACGGTAGAAAGTGATAGAGTTTTATCGCCAAACAAAACCTACACAAACTACCGTTTTCATGCCGAATAATACTTTCCTATTGTCATTCTGGGAAGGCTTTCAGATCGTAAAGTC
>NZ_JATABH010000088.1:0-5326 GCF_036533775.1 Vibrio sp. M260112
CCATACAAATGGCGAGAATTGCCAGAACGGTGATATCGACGTAACTGAGTGACCATGTATCTCCAGCGGTGTAAACCATCGAAGTCTTGACAAGCAGCCAGAGCAAGGTAAAAAAAATCACCGCATACACATTATCGCCTCTGCTATGGACAGACCGAACTCGCATATCAATAAATCCATCATGTCCCCCTGCAGAAAAGAGTTCAAAAAATTCTCCCATATCTTCAGCATCTTTAATTTGGTGGACTAGGGAGATTTTTTTATTGCCGGGGTTTAATGGCTCTTGCTGAATCAAATGGCCATTAGGGTAGTGATCCACGCCGTGTTGGGTAATATGGAAGTTAGGGGTAAAACCAAAGTCTTCTGGCCCAACCCAATGGTTGGGGCCAACTTGTCTAATCTCACTCATGATTTAGTTTTCTCGATTTCAAAAGACTCCAACTCAGTGCTGCTGCGCCAGAATTCAAACAAATGTTTGTCATCACTGATGGTTATTTTCGGGTATTTTAACGAAACAGGATAACCAGCGGGGTTATGATAAGCGAGCGCCAGTTGATAAAAACGATAGTCTGTTTCCAGTTCTGCTTCATCGACCTCAAAGCTCAGGGCGGCAGTGGTGTCATTAAGCAGAGTGATCTTGCCGTTAAGCTGATTGGTTTGCCAGCGGTTTTCTCGACTGTGACTCACCAGTAGATCCTTAGTGTCCTTCTGCGCATAACCCTGCAGATACACACTGACATCGCTGGTTAATGGCACAAAGCCAGGCAGTAAAATATGCAGCGTAAAACGGCTCAGACCATCGGTTTGACTAACATTGAGTAGCTGTGGGATGGGTTTAAATAAATAGTCGCCAAACGCAGTGAGCTCTTGTTGCATCACTCTAATCGCATCCTCTAGCTTGGCATCTTGATCAAAAAGCTTCAGTCGTTGTTCTAAGGTGTTGAATTTGGATTTACCGTAAGCATAATTGCCACGGCCCCAGAAGGAGCCCTTTAAAAACAGTTGGGTTTTATCGTCCATTAAGGAGGCTCGGATTATCTCTAGCGTCAGCGCTGTGACACCCAGTACAACCGCGGCCACCGCCATAACCGGCGCCGCCGCTGGCACCAGTGCCACCCAGGCGCAATACGCCGCCATACCATTGACCAACAGTGTTACCCCTGATACCGCTGTGGCTAAGGCATTTTGGTTACCAACCAGATCGGTGCCAAGTTGATACCCACTGCCCAGTGCGGCAACAACACCACCGATAACCGGCAGCCAGCGAAAAGTGATTTTTACGAACTTCGTTGTCCAAGCGCCAATGCGTTCAGCTACCACGATTGTTTTTTGCGAGGTAACGTCGATTCGTTTTAACTGTAAGACCAATTTACTAGAGATTGACGTGCCTAATAATCTAGCACCATCTGCTTTCATAAACTCAGTAAAGACTTGTTTACCGCCGACTTGGCCAAAGCGTGCCCCGGCAAACTGATCGAGAGCGGCAAAAGAACTGGTGATCAATCCTAAATACCCATTTGACTGTTCTAGAAAGACTTTTAAGTGGCCATCTTTTTCTGCCGTGCTGTTCATCTGTGTGGTGTTGTAAACCTGAACTAAAAAGAACAGGCCGACAGCGCTGCTTTGCACATTGGGGGTAAATACCTGCTCTGTTTGGCGATAGAGCTTCATCAAGGCGGTTTTTTCACTTAAGAAATCATTGCCGTTAACCTGCTTAAGCCAATATTTCGCGTGCTTTTCAACCGTAGCTAGCTTTTTACCTGGGGCAGACGTCTGGTTGACCGCATACAGGTTGAGCGTTTGAGTACTTGTTTGCTGTTGTGGAGCGTTGGTGATGTGCCCGGTAGCCGCATAGACCATCACGGCATACGAAGCCTCAATATCAAACATCACATCAGCCAGATTGCTGGTTACCAATGGGAATTGATAGTTATAGCGGTAAGTAAGCAGGCTATAGGTCTCCTGCCAAAGCACAACCGTCTTGCCTTCATGACTTAATTGAACCAAAGGGCTGGCGATAGACTGTATCAGTCCATCGGTGGCCACCGTTGCAGGCATATTACCCGATTCAATCAGCCCACTTCTTACACTGGCAATCGCTTCAATACTGGAATTACTGTTGGTTGTTCCGTTAAGCTCTTTTAGCCATTTAGAGCCTTCTAACACCAATGGCTTGGCAAAGCCTAGCGCGGCTAAGAAGTGCGCCCCAGCCCCTTTTTCCTGTTGTGGTTGCTCTGAGACCACGGCAAGCAAGGTTTTACTCCAGCGTTGAGCCAGTGCAACGCCTTGATCGGTTGCCTCAAGATTGTTGGTCATCGCGAACAAGAGGCTTTCTTTAAGCGCGATTTGTTCTTTGTCACTGTCATCTAACCAGGCGAGCGCGATATCTAGCTGTTCATGATCTAACCAAGTCAACCAATCTTCAGACAAGGTTTCAAGCTGCTGTTTGAGTTTGGGCATCGCATCTTGGTAGTCCTTTAGGTAGCCTTCCATCTCATCAACGTGCAAGCACTTTTCTAACTCTTGCTTTCTTGAAGAACCTGCTGCCGCTTGGCGTTGTTCCATTTCTTGATCACTGCGCTTACGGGCAGAGAGTGCGGCAGCGTAATGACCCGTTGGTTGATATTGTGAGACTTTCGACGCGGCCTGTGTCATCTCGTTGTCGATGATGTGCTTGGTTAACTTTGCCATCTGGAGAGGATGTTGCGACGTGCTCAAACTCGACATGGTGAGCTCGTAAGCAATAGAGAACTCACGGCACAGATCGGTAACGATACCAATCGCATCAACCAGACAGACCGCGTAGTTATTTTTAGGCGTTTGTGCTTCGTATGGTACGCGTATCCCATTGATATCAGAGACAGGCTCTAATGCAGGAAACGTCCATTTTAGAACACTCTCTACCACTTGCGTATTGGCGAACAAGTTCTCAATATCATAAAGCGGTCTGGTATCTGGCGCGTTGCCTGCCGCAGCTTGTGCAAAGTCGATACGCTGACCGAGTTTGATAATGGTATCTGGGTTGGCTTGTAAGTTTGATAATCTTAACTCTGATAGTGGCGTAATGCTAAGCCACATGGTGGCTTTTGTTTTCTGTTTTTGCTTAAGGATCGGTAAAGCGGATTTCACTTCTGGAGGCATCTCGCCAAACACACAACGAGCATCTTGTGCGATACCCTCTTGATAAAGCACTTCGATAAGGTACTGATCGTCCTCGTTATAAAAGTAGACGGTATGATCGATGAGCTCTCGAGCAATATAATGATGCTCTTGCATATTGGCTAAGTCGACGCCAACTGACAAGGTCTCAGGAAGTTTTGCTGAGCTATCCTTATCTGCCACCGCATAACGCATCGGTTTTACTGTGAACCATTCATCTCTGAGTGGACACTCTTCGACGACGTTGTCTACCTGTTTTGAACTGGCGACGATGGCCGCATTGGTTGCGGGATCTGAAGTACCAGAAACAAGTACCGCATCCTGTGGGATATGAATGACATCACCGGCACGAATGTTATTCGGATCAGAAATGTTAGGATTCGCGTTCTGTATCGCTTTTAAGGTTATGCCGTTTGCGCGCGCGATACCGGTTAAGGTATCTCCTGATTGAATGGTATAGTTCATGGATAGTTCTCCACTGAGTCTCGTGGATTTTGAGCAAGTGAGACAGATAATTGATTGGCGAGTTTTAAACGTTGCTCTAAGGGAGCTTTAACGTCATGCAGACAAGCCGTTACTTCAGGATAAAGTGAGCTTTTACCTAACACATCGCCAAGTCGGCAAACGATATTGAGGTAATATGTGGCTAATTGTTCGTTGACTTGACCAAGCGGTTGTAAGTCAGCCAGTTGCTGCAAAACAAACGCGTGCGTTTCTAGTTTGCTTGCTTGCAGTCTGTCAGGAAAATATGCCTCTATGTGCTGGATAAGTCGCCATGCTGTGTATGCTGTGCTCGCATCACTCAGACCCTGCCACTCTTCATCGGTAAAGAAGGCTTCTTTTAACGCTTGGGGTGTTTCCAAACACGATTTCGCTTCACCGTATTGCTGGTTAAAAAGGTTTGGTAGCCATATGTTTTTCATTGGCCCCATCCAAGACTCAAAGCGTGTTTCATCTGCCGCTTTGAGTAAATAAAGCATAATAATGGGGTCATATAAACGAGCTAAATTATTTTCTAACCCACCATGCTGACACAAAATGAGTTTCTTCCAGTGTGTTTCGAGATCATCTATAGAAGCGTTGGATTCGAAAATAACCCCATACCGATAAGGCGCAGTGTCATGAGCCCAATCTTGAATTTGTTTTGACCATGTAACAAGGTATGGACCAATATCCGATACGTTTTGCCAACGTGTATTACGCAATAGAGATCGATACTCGATGGGAGTCGTCAGCTCTCTGCCTAACGTTGCGATGTTAAACTCAAGTTTCGGCAGCAGTGCACCATCGAGAACCATCCAACGGGCTAGCCTTGATACTGGTGGAAGCTCGGTAGAGTATTGGAAAGTTTTCATGACTGAGCCTCCTCACAAGCTCGGCAAATTGGACTGCCGTTTATTGCTGCCTCAAGAACCGTATTTCGTTGTTGTTCTGTGACCAGTGGTGGTTCCATCTCTTGCGGCGCTTGCTGCAACTCTAACCCATTCGGTAATGCGGCTTGCTGGCCTCCATACCCGCTGCCGCTACCCGGGCTACCGCCCGAATTTAAATTGACTTTCGCCCCAACCAAGCTAACACCAGACGCGTCTAGTTTTATAAAGCTGCCACAGGCTTTCAAAGTCATTTCAGAGCCCGCTTCGATAACGACCTTCATACCGGCTTTGATGTGGAGTTCATTGCCAATTTCAAATGCATGCAACTGAGCGATTTTTTGGTGCAGATTCCCTTCCACAATCGAGGTGGCATCTTGTTTGACCAAAGTGCGGCTTTCGCCCTCCACGGTGAGGTTGTGGCTGTTTTTAATCTGAGTGAAATGGTCGTTATCGATCGTGATATGTTGGTCGTGTTTAACATGAGTGGTCATGTCATTCAGCACTATCGAGTCAAAATCCTTCTGCGCATGAAGATAGACTTGCTCTTGGTCTGCTTGGTCTTCAAAACTCAGTTCGTTAAAGCCTTGTCCTTGGTGGGTCTCACTGCGTAGGACGGTTTTGGTTTTGTTGTTGGGCAGAACATAAGGCGGCTTATTGACCGCATGATAGGTGCGCCCCGTGATGATGGGCTGATCAGGGTCACCATTAAGAAATGAGACAATCACTTCGTGACCAATGCGAGGCAAAGCGACCATGCCATATTGGCTGCCCGCCCAACCTTGAGAGACTCGCAC
>NZ_JATABH010000089.1:0-5031 GCF_036533775.1 Vibrio sp. M260112
TTCTTTTTCAGATAACGGTTATGGTTAGCATCATAATAGAATTCGACGGTCTTGCCGTTACGGGTGATTTTGCTCGGCTTGTTAAATTCAGTCCATTCGAGTTCACGCTCATTCTCGGTACTGTTATCCGCTCGTGCACGTAGCATATTGCCGTTAGCATCATACTGGTAATTTAAACCATTGGCTTTGGTTACCGCATGCGGCCCAGCTTGTTGAGCGCTATAAACATAGTCACCAATACCGGTCTTAAATATCAAGTTACCCAAGTTATCGTATTGATAATTGAATGTACCAGCAAAGTCTGGACTGCCCACTCCATATTCGGCGGGGTTCGATAGTGACACACTGTTACTGCTCACACGATCCAAAGCATCATATTGCCATGTATCTGTAATTCCAAGCTGATCATCATAACGATAAGTCACGTTGTTGTGGCTATCGTAGCGGTATTGAATCGAACGCAAATTACGCCCTTTTGCCTTGCTACCAGATAAATGAGGATCAAATAGAACATTAGCCTTATGTGTGGTTATGAAGCTAGGGCGCGCAGTATTAGCATCGTAGTTATAAGTGTTAACCAGACCATTACCTAAAGTTTCAGACAAAGTGTGGTCATAAGCATCCGTTTCACGTCGCTGCCAATAGTAGATATATGCAGGGTTGTTTATTGATTCCTCTAACTCTGACTGAGTGAGGATAAGGGCCAAATGATCAGCCTGACTTGATTCTTGAGTATTCTGGCACCTAGAACGTTGATTATAATCTAACTGATTACCACCAAGTTGGTTAGCGTATTCGCAGTACACACCACTTAGATCTGCTACTTTTAAAGCCAAACCAAACAAATCATAAGCTAAATCACGATAACTCTTATAACGCGAACTAGCTATACTTTCTGCCTCAGCCAAATCATTTGAAGTAAAACTTAGCTCGCTTTTTGTTTGATCATCAACGAAACCTTCGCTAGTACTAACTAGAAAGTGATCACGATAATAACCGTATCGATCTTCAATCAATAACAGCTCATCGAAACGAGTGAATGACTTAGAGGCAAACTCTTCTTTCGAAGCTGGCCTTATAACTGAATAATCCGCGACATAGATAAATCTATATATCTTATCTTGTGAAATCAACTTGAGTGGAATTGAAACATCGCCTGCTATCACGGCCCATTTTATTGGCCGCAAGTAACATTCAAACTGATCGGTGCAATAAAGTTTGAAGCGATCACCATCACGTTGCATTGCCAATAAAACTTCATTTATAACGTAGTACCGCCTAATATTTTTAGTATAGTACCGTGCTCCTTCTGATGCATAAAAGATTCTTTGATTAAGGTAGCGCTCTGCTTTAGCTAAATACTCGCTGGCCAAAGCAACCGCTTGATCAAGAAGCTGTCTGATACCTTCACGGAAACTCGCACTAGTAAAAACGTCATCCGCATAGTTTTTCGGGCTACGAACAGCAGATATATAACCATTTGGATTATATACATACTCAATAGCCAACCTCTGACCACTATTGATGTTAGCTACTTGCGCCACAGACCCAGCTAAAGAGGTAACTATTCCATTAGGACGTACCTCTCGAGAAATTCGCTCATACATGTCGTAAAAGTAGTTAGTGCTGAATTTTTCGTTGTTGACTTCTACAGCAATTTCTTCGGTTAAACCAGATTCGTTGTAGTAATAATCGGTTTCACTACCGTTTCCAGAAAAACCTGATAACGTTCCTAGTGCACCACGTTCGTCATATCGCCAACTTGAAACTTTGCCGTCTACCGTCTGACTTATCTTACGGCCCAAAAGATCGTACTCAATAGTTGTTATCGTACCTTTTGCATCACGCTTATAGATCAACTCACCCGCCGCGTTGTAAGTGTATGACCATTGGCCGAGATCCGGGTCATTAAGGTAGCTACGATGCCCTAAATTATCGTATCGAATTTGTGTTGTGTTGCCATTTGAATCGATAGTCGCTCTAAGCTTCCCATCAGGGTAATACTGATACGTTTGATAAGCTCCGAGCGGTTCATCTTTACGCAGTATGTAGCCCATAACGTTGGTCACTGTGCTACGAATAAATCCTCGAGCATCGGTAACACTAGTCGTGTAACCTTCATAAGCAGTTGTAAAGTTTGCGATTCCACCATCACTGGTAGGCTCTTGCTTGGTTACCTCACGATCTAAGGCGTCATAAGTAAACCTGACAGAAGGAGCCATTGTATACCCCCGTGGGTCAAAAAAGTGTGGCCGAGTCACACTGAGTTTACGCCCATTGCGGTCCCAAGTGGTATCAACCACAATTAACTGACCATCAAAACTAGTACGAAACCTACGCACCTCTCTACCTGCATAATCGAAGTACAATCTCACTTCGCCTCCAGATGCAGAATTGATCGTCACACAGCTAACACTCTTACTTGAAGAGCGCTCATCCTGCCCCCTACACTGTGAACCAAGCCGATATTGAGTAGTTTTGATGTTGTCCACTCCTGGTAGAGTTTCACTAATTACACGCCCAAAAGAATCATAGTCAAAACTTGTAGTCCTATTTTTTAGCGCACTAACTGATTCTATTAGCTTTCCTCGTACGTTAAACTTGCTAGTGGTCGTATGCCCTAACGCATTTGTCGATGTGGTTATATATAAACCTTGATTGTCATACTGAGTAGTCGAAGTTCGCGCAGGAAGATCTGTGCCCTCAATAGTTTGTGATACAATATTTCCCCACTGGTCATAGCTATAACGATTGGTAATAGTTTTACCCCTAGTAGAAATATCATCAGTGCGCTCGTAGTCTGAACTCATCTCCGTGCTTTGAGTTAAATAACCGCGACTATCATAATTGTAGGTATTATTAACGTGACGAGTAAGATTGGTCGTATTATCTGTGAGAGTTGAGATCAAATTTATCGCTGCGCCGATTTTCCAAAAATTGTCGCCTGATTCGCTAAAATTAGTTGAAAGATAATCAGACTTTTTAGTGGAGGTAAACTGACCAGCTCCTTCTATATCACTGGATACGACCGATGTTTCACTAAGTACGTTACCAAAACGATCTAATTCACGCGTTGTAGTTTCTATTCTTTCGGCAACATCACTGCCTAACCCAAATTTAATATCAACAACTTGTTCAGGGTAAACTTGATAATAATTAGCACTGTAGCCTTCACGCGTATGCTGTTTATACTGATAGTTTACCTCTGAAACTTTCTTACCGTTTTTTTGTACTTCAACAGCTAATGGTCGACCAGCCACTTCAAGCCGATCTTGCTCAAACGTAGTTTTAGTTACAGTAACCACGTCAGCATTTTCGGTTTCTGTAATAGTTTTAAAACCTAAAAAACCACCTCCTCTAAGATGCTTTTTGGCCTCTTCATAGCGATAAGTATAAGTTGTAGGCATGTAGCCCTTAGGGGATTTAATAACACTAGATACTAAATAACGATTTGGCGTAACCACTTTATATGGATAGGAAACAACCCCTTGCCCTGGTTCAGTATAAGGCACTGCTGTTGCTATATCTGAGCTAGATACATGTGTAGAATAAACCCCCGTAGAAGCATGCAGGTAAGTCACTGTATAATCGATACCTACTTCAGAAAACGTGATTATTTTGTCCTGCTCTTGAGCTGTAGAATACCGAATCCGTGCTTTAACATTTTTTCCATTTTCACGAGTAATAACATCAACCCATCCATCACCGTTAACATCTTGCACTGAGTATATTTTTGCTCCTGCATCAAGGAATATACTATTTGAGAAACTATTGTTTCGATTGTTTTTGTAAAAATAACGACCATAGCCTAACTCCGGATACCCATCATTGTTTAAATCAGCAAAGTAAACATCACTTTGATGAGACACACTGTGATTAATAAAGATTGGAGGATTAAATGTTATTCCGTTAAACAAGTGGACATAAAGGTTTCCTTGAGCATTAGAAGACCCCATAACAGCATCCAGATAACCATCATTGTTGATATCAGTAAAAGACTTTAAAATGCGGCCACCAGCAGATGGAAGAGTCAACCAAGACCCCTGCTGACTAATTCGGTAACGGTAGTTACCACCAGGAATATCAAACTTATGTAAATCATCGATACCATCACCATTGATATCAATACTAGAATAGCCTGTTATACGTTCTTCATCGCCATCACCATCAAAATCACCGTAATTAACTCCATTAGAACCATATTTACAGCTATTACCAGAACAAGAGTTGAATTGACAATAAGTACCATATTGGCCATTACCTTGACTATAAGCTCTTGCTGTATTGATAGGGCAGATATTTAATGCAATGGAGGGGGAGGTTATACTCCCATGTACACTGAATGACCTAATATTTGGTCGAACGCGACCATTTAGATCTAATACAGACATTATGTTATTAGAATTACGACTGACTTCCCCATAAGCAATCGCAAAACCTGAACCATTAGTTTCTATATATCTTGGGTTTGTTAAACCTGTATTGTTGGACCCTTGCAGTTCTACCACATCGCGTTCATTCCATTCAAAGCGGATATCGCTAGAACATAGTCCATTAGTACAATAGTCGACGCTGGAAAGTCGGCTTCTAGAAGTGGCACTAGAGAGTTGATAAGTTAGTCTATAATTACCAATATTATTGTCTACACTATCAAATACCTTTATTTCTTTGAGTCTCTCTGTTTTTCTAAGTAACTTACCTTCAAGGTACTGAAACGTGCTATCTCCTCGAACTTCGTAAACAAAATCGACTTTACCTCCAACGTAAATTATTTGCGTGAGTTTATGTATACCCGATGCATTTTCTTCGTTATAGATAAAGTTAATATGATTGGACTTACTTGTATCAGTGATTGTGTTTAGCGCCCACTTGTAGATATCCGCGGCGTTGTTGATCAAATCAGCTTGAAGATCAACGACGCCATATATGACTAGCCGTTAGCTTCTAACAGGCATACCTAGTCCTATGACTTTGTTCATTGCTTTGACATTTGCCAGTGCCTCACCAACTTGAGCGTTATAACATCTCAAG
>NZ_JATABH010000090.1:0-4914 GCF_036533775.1 Vibrio sp. M260112
GCAAGAGTTCCTATATCTGGGGTTGTAAATGAAACGACACCATCGTTTATTAGATTAAAAGCGACGCTACGTTCGTCCATGAGAAGATAAGATTTAATTACCTCTGGCTGAAAATTGGTCATCCCAAATGACATCAGTGCAAATGCCCCCGCACCGACAAGGGCCAAGGGGCCAAGTAACAAAACCGCAATAATACACACCGCAATCCCCACCCAAGCAAAGCCGCGCACGATTTTATACGCCACCTCTGGGATCATATCTTGCTCCGTATAATGAATACCCAGTGCGGTTAAGTGATAACAGCGATGTTTATCCGGGGAAAAAAGGTATCTTGAGACCAAAATCATCATCGTCATGAAAAGAAATAGCCCCCAAAAAGCGGGAGTATCTACAGTAAGCTCATCAATAACATACCAAAGAAATAGTAAAAAAAGAGCGCCAAATATGACAGACCAAACCCAATCCAATAGATTATTGTACTTAAATCCTGCTCCCTTATACTCCCAAGAATACGTTACCTCAGCGTTATAAAGTTGTTCTTTAAGGGACTCGATGCCTTGTTTACTATTCATTCGTCGATTCTCACTTCAATAAGACGAGTGCCAAATTCTTTTGGCGCAGGCTCTATGGTTAAATCACCTTGCTTTTTACCTGACGCTATATAGCCCAGTTGTTGATGTTTTGAGGCTTGCCAGTTGAACGGCATGCTAACCAGTACCGTGATGGTATCCTCCGTACTACCACCCAAATCTAATCGATAGGTGACGGGGCTACCTTCTTCTTTTTTTTGGCTCCATGTTCCGTTCTGCTCATTAAGCATAACAGCTGGCTTCGCCTCAGTAGGGCCATAGCTATAAACTTGTTTGGGCTTACGCGTTATTTGTAAGCCAATCCGTTGGCCTATGGTAAATACAGGCAAGGTCAACTCCAATTGCCATTGGTTGGTGCCAGTGTCCATCCATTGGGAAGGTTTTCGGTTAGGGACTGAGTTAAGCTGAACCTGAGGCTTATGAATGATTTGCTCTAAAAGCGTTAATTCTTCGACAGGCTTCCATTGCTTAGATTGTTTGCCCCATATGGAGTGAAGCAACCACTTCTCAAGTTCAGAGCGTTTAAAGACATTGATGATGATAACAGCAATCAAATAAATAATACCTGTAACCATAAGCGTAGATAGCATCCAAGGGGCGATAATAGATCCAATACTAAAAACGCCTATTCGACTCAATATATTAGTTACAAATTGTGCTCCAAATACCACAACTTGAGCCACGGTTGCTCCCCCTTTTAACCCATAACCCAACCGTTCCATTGGCGCATGACTTGAGTCTTTGAATTTATCGTAGCTTTCCCATGTTTCGAACCCTGTGGCAATCAAGCCAAACAAAGAGACCGCCGCCGTGGTTTTCGTAAAAGTTTTGAGTATTGTCCCTTTGGAAGAATCGGCTCTCGAAATAGCTCGACTTAAACTTGTTTCAAGCAATTTTTCATCTTTAACTATCTTATCCCAAGCAGCATCTCGCCACACAGCGGTAACAGCGGAGACCGCATAACCTGTCGCATAGGTCGCTTCTCTAATTGCAGGGTTAGTCCATAAGCTACTACTTGGGTGTTGCGCAGCTTTATGGCGGATGTCTTGCAGAACAACCGACACGTTCCAAAGGTTTAGGATGGCGACGACGCCCCCCATTTTACCCAATTTGTCCCATGATGCTTGAGTGAGCTGCTTACCTTGTTGCCAACTGCGTTCTACTGCATCGTTAAGCATTTGCTTGGCGGTGTTATTGACCGCGTCATGCTTAAGCATCACCATCATCGGCAACTCACTACTCAACAGTTTCTGTATTTTCTGCTGAGCACTGCGCATGGTTTGTATCTGGTGGTTCTTTGGCGTCACCTCACCCGATTCCAGCAGGCTAACACGACGAACAATTTCTGATTCTGTACGGAGTTTTTGTTGCCATGCCGCAATTTGTGCTGGATAGTCAGGATTATGAACCACGATAGCTTCTGGGTTCACGATGGCCTCTAACATAACTAGCCGCAAGTTGCTGACTAAACCTTCCGGTGTAGCGGTGGTATTCATCTGGCTAGGGAACAGCAAGTTCGAAGTAGCACGCCAACTCTCTTGGGCCACCCCTGAGACGGCTTTTTGAAGTGCAATAAAACTAAGCTGAACTGGCTCTGCTAATGCCTTAAACCACGCTTTATCATGCATACGCACGTCACTGGTGAACCCACCCCAGTTCGCAATCGCACCCGATACAGTGACCATGTCACTGGAGTTCTCCATTGAGAGCAGACTGTTACCAAGTTCATCGACGTAAGCGTTCAGTGCTTGCCAGTTTTCTAACTTAAAACCGAGAGAAGCTAGAGCGAAAAGCGTTTTGGGCGAATCCAGTGAAAGCGCCTGTTTCAACTGCTCATTCGCTTGCTCGGTATTTACCGCTTGTTTTACCACCGCTAAGTACTGGCTGGTTAAGCTAAGTAGATAAGTAAGGTGAGTCTCGTCTTGATTATCGAGGCCAAAAACCAGTGGGTCAGTCCCCAATTGCTCAAATACGGTCATAAAATCTTGATAAAGCACATCGATACGCTCATCTAGACCTTTAATCTGAGTGTAATACTGAGTAAGGAAAGCATCGAGTTCACTCCAGTTGACTTCGTCACTAAACACCGTATTGCGCTGCCAACTTTCTCGTTGCGCGGCAGTCGGAGTGAAGCGATACGTCTGTTTTAGCTCAGCAAGCTTCTCAATCGCTTGTTCTTGAAGTGGAGTAAACGGGGCGTTGCCGACATTCGGGTTAGCTTCAAGGGCGGTACGCTCTTTATCTGCCAGAGATTGAGTGGCGACATATTCAGTAAGTTGACGTTCAAACTCCATCACCTTGATTGGGTCATCTTTAACCTGCACCGGTAACTCATCATGTTCTACTCTTATCCGCCCCAGTGTTCGAGTCAGTTCGGCCATTTGTAGCTTGTGAAGATTGTCTTCACCTTGGTGGGCTGTGCTGCGCGCCGCAACCTGTTTGGAAAGAGGTAAGAACAAGTCGCTCACATCCGCTAGAGGGTCATCGAGGGCAATAAACATCCCGCAATCTTGGGCGGGCAAGTCAGCTCGATAATCTAAGTCCCAACACCCAGCCTTGTCTGCCACATGTTTGAAGTCATCAACTCCGCCTTCAATGGGTGTTAATGGTGTACAGGTCGTATCAAACACACCTGTCGGTGCTCCATCGGTGCCAACATCAGCGACATACTTGCCAAGCTGAGACGAAAGGCCCGCATGGGGGTGACTCTGTGTTGAATGGAACTGTTGCAAATTTACCTTACGCATCCATGTCGAACGATGGGATAGGTTAGAACGCATATGCTCACACAGTCGCCATGTCCAGCGTTGATGGGCAAACGTCATATAGAGTGTATTTTTCGCCGGGTAGACCAAGCAGCTTTTCGTTTCGCCTTTGCTGCCACGCTCATTCGCAGGTTTATCCGCCTCATCGTTTGACCAGTCAATTTTGGTAAACTTATACCCTTTCACCTGATACTCATCAAAAGTCTTATCCGTCTCGTCATAGACATACAACCAACCATCACGTAATTGCCTTAACGTGTACTGACGCTGCTTTGGGGTAAATCGACCTTGCCACTGGGTATCGGTGGTAGGCAGTGGGTGAAGTGGTTGGCCTTGTTCATTCATATCATCCAAGGCGTAACGGACAGGGATGATACCTACATCATTACGCCGAAAAGGGCATAAGCCAACCCCACTTTTTGCATTGCGGGTGGACGCGCATTTAGCGGCTTTATTGGGGGTGCTCATGGTTAGTTCTCCCTTGATTGGTTGGCAATTTGCTCGGCTAAACTCGCCGCTTGTACAATACGTTGTGATGAGGTGTGTGATGACGGTTGTTCGATAAGTTGAGTGAGATTTGGGTAGGTATTCTTTAGCAACGCCTGTTCGCCTACATAACCGAGAATATTGAAGTAATAGAGTAAGTCTTGCTCTGTCTCAAAACCTTTGGCGTAAGCGGTATCCATTTGGCTACAAACCCAGTTTCTTAAGTCGTTAATCTGCTGACAACGCTCAGGAAACCAACGCTGCATGTGAGCAATCAATGTATTGGGCAGTGAATTTTGCCATGGGATGAGCGAGAGTCTTCGCCACTGCTCGTCAGTAATTTTTAGAGGTTGATGATGTATTTCAGGGGGGATAACAAAAGGATTTTCCAGCCTTTGCCACTGCCCTGCTTGGTGAATCCAAGCTTTGTTCATCGGCTGCCATAACATGGAACATTGAGTATCCAATAAAACATAGGCTGCATGGCTGTCAGCAAAACGAAAAAATCCGGGATTACCACTTGGCATTTCAACCATAATTAGTCGCCGTAAAGCTTTCGCTGCATCACTTAATGATAAATCTGAAGAGAAAAAGTATCCCCATTGAAACTGGTTGAGGTCAAAAAACCAGTGTTGAACCTCGGGGTCGCTTTCACTAGCCTCGGAGAAACACTCAATAGCTGATTATAAGGGGGATACAAAAAAATCGGTTCTTGTTCCATTACCCCAGGTAGCTGATAAAGCTGCCTTTCTAGGTCAGGAATGCAAGCACCTTCCACCAAAAGAAATAGTTGCTCTGATTTTGACAATTCAAATGATGGATTCATTGCGTATTACTCTGGCTGACGTAGATAATATCTTCTGTATTAAACCGAGAATAACGACCGCTCAATAAGCAAGCAATGGCACAATGAAAAATTACTAATTTTCTGACTTAAAAAGAAAAACTAGGCAAAATATGTCGAAGTAAGATCACTTTTTCTCTATCTATGCGAGCGAGAGAAGATTTGAGCCGTTCTTGAACCATTTCCAATGCCACTTTTTCAGGAGGTCGAGAGACTGCTTTTCTTAATT
>NZ_JATABH010000091.1:0-5494 GCF_036533775.1 Vibrio sp. M260112
TCGACAACATCGACTTTAAAAAACTCGCTAGTCAGCAGAAGTCTATACAAATGAAGATGCGTTTACTTGCTCTAGCACACTTTAAAGAAGGGCGGTCTCGAACACAGATTGCCAAATACCTGAAGGTAAGCCGCACTAGCGTGAACAAGTGGGTTCAAACCTTTCTTGAGGAGGGACTTGAAGGACTACAGGAAAAGCCAAGAACAGGACGCCCTGCATTTCTTACCCCAAAACAGCGTGAGCAGTTAAGCCTATTTATTGAAAGTCGAGCTTCGGATTCTTCTGGCGGTAGATTAACGGGTAGCGATATTCATGCCTACATCATCAAAGAATTTGGCAAACATTATCACCCTGACTCCATCTATTATTTGCTCAATCATATGGGCTTTTCTTGGATAACATCGCGCTCCAAACACCCTTCTCAATCCCAACAAACCCAAGACGATTTTAAAAAAATTCAAAATTGAAACGATCCTCAAGATCCCCGGCCATATGGGGCTTGAGGCCGTCGATGTTTGGTTTCAAGACGAAGCTCGATTTGGACAACAAAATACAACAACTCGTCTTTGGGCTAAGCGCGGCACAAGACCGCGAGCGGTGAAACAGCAGCAATTTGAATATGCTTACTTATTCGGTTCAATCTGTCCTACAAGAGGAATTGGAGAGGCGATAGTCGTCCCTTGGGTAAACAAAGAGATTATGATTCAGCACCTTGGTCAAATATCGCAAGCCACCGAGCGAGGTCGTCATGCAGTTGTCATAATGGATGGTGCTGGATGGCATACCAGTGATATTGCCGAGCAGTTTGACAATGTCAGTATCATCAAATTGCCTCCCTATTCACCAGAGCTAAATCCAATTGAACAAGTATGGAGTTGGCTGCGACAACACTATTTAGCCAACCAAAGTTTTACGAACTATAACGATGTTGTCGAGAAGGTATGTAGAGCATGGAATGGCTTCTTGGAAAGCGCAGATAGGGTGCAAACGATGTGCAAAAGGGAGTGGATTTTTTCGGTTTGCCTGCCGCAACTAATCGTTCATACGTTGCCTTAAATATAGGGTTACATTGGATGGCCGACATCATTGCCATGTATAACACTGTACGAACTTGAGCGCGTCCGCCTTGGATCATCCGTTTGCCTTTAAGGCGTCCACTTTCTCTCGTTATTGGAGCTACACCTATAAGAGAAGATGCTTGCTTATTGGTGATGAAACCAAGTTCTGGAACATTACTGATAATAGACGCGGATGCTATTTTCCCAATCCTCGGCATGCTCTGTAGTATCTCATTTTTAGCTTGGTATTCGGGGCAGGTATCGATGAGTTTTGATATCTTTTCTTCTACTTTGACGATTTGATTTTTGAGGGCGGTTAAGATTGGTTTTATGGAAGAAGCTAAACTCTGAGGTAAGATTTGTTGTCGGTTTTTTTCCATCGTCTGCATGGAAAGTAACTGGTTTAAAAACAAATAAAAAACAAATAAGGACAGGCACCATTAAAAAGTAACAGACAAGTTAATTATGAAAACTAATAAGGACAGGCACCATAAAAAAGTAACAGACAAGTCAATTACATACATTACCCCCATCGCTGCAATTTTCTCACTTTACCTGTTTTCTTGTGATGTTTCTTCACTCACTCTTATCCAACAGAACAAGGAGGGTAAATCATGACTACACCGCGAAAACAGCAAGTCTGTTTAGAGGCCACACGTTACTATCACTGTGTCTCTCGTTGTGTTCGGCGTTCATTTTTATGTGGTTATGACACGCAGCATAAACGTGATTACGAACATCGAAAATCATGGGTTGAGAAGCGGATACACCTTCTTTCTCAAATTTACACCATAGATGTGTGCGCCTATGCCGTCATGAGTAACCACTACCATATTGTCGTGCATATTGATAAAGAAAGGGCATCCACTTTAACCGCTCATCAAGTTATCGAGCGTTGGGAAAGGCTGCATAATCTTCCGATACTCGTTCAAAGGTTTGTGCAAGGAGACATCTCATCCAAAGCCGAATTGGGTGCAGCGCACGCGATTATCGAGTCTTGACGCCAACGTCTTTATAGCTTGAGCTGGTTTATGAAAGAGCTTAATTTTGAAATTGCGCTAAGGGCCAATCAAGAAGATCAATGCAAAGGGCACTTTTGGGAAAGCCGCTACAAATGTCAGGCCTTGCTCGACGAAAAGGCTTTGTTAGCCGCGATGGCCTATACCGATTTAAACCCTGTCAGGGCAAACATTGCCCATACTCCAGAGCAGTCTCCTCATACTTCGATAAAACTGAGATTGGATGCCATTGCCAGCCATCAATTAACACCAGAATCTCTAGCGCCTTTTATTGGTACCCCTTCCAATGACATGATTCCAGGCATTCCTTTCCGATTGGTTGATTACATCGAATTGGTAGACTGGAGTGCGAGGCAATTCAGGCAGGGAAAAGCGAGTATAAATAGAAAGCTCCCACCAATTTTACAGCGGCTATCCTTTTCTCAGTCAGAATGGTTAAAGGTCGTTACTCAGCTAGAATCTAAGCGTGTGTTTTACATAGCGTCACGCCACACTCTGAACCACTTCAAGCCTAATTTGAATAGACAAAGGGTGCACGCCTTTCAAATTGAGTGAACCTGAATCAACTCAGCATTTAAAATGCCTACCTCGCGATTGCTTTGTCACGCCGCATCAATTCTTCACTTCGCATTTTTCGTCCTAATAGCCAATAAAACCATCAGTAAGTTCATGAGTGATGGTTATGTAGGCTGAAAATATGGATAGGACAACGACTTGCTGGTCAATATTCTTTATGGTGCCTGTCCTTATTCTTTTAGTTATCTTCTTTTTTGCCTTACCCATGCCACCACCGCTCTAACCATCATAAAGGGTCAGATCGCAAGACTCGAAAAAGGTTCAACTGATTTAGGCAACAACGCCCATGAAAATCCTACTTCAAAAGGAACTGAACCCCCGTCCAAATATAACTTTTAGCTATTACGGACTGACGAAATCATAGCAAAATAATCTTAAAATTATCTGCGACCGTTAGCTATCAGTAGGTGATCAGTTATTATCGAGCAATGAGTTTAGCATACTCGATGAGGACGGGATTAGACCAACTTTTAGACCAAAAGGTTTGAAGACTTTATTCAATATGTCTGTTTTGTAGTTACCACGATCATTCTCTATATCAGAGAGGGTTTTTCGGGACACATCTACGAGCCTTGCGTAAACATCTTGCTTTAAACCTAAAACATTGATCCGAAGCTCTTTCAGTGCCTGACCTTGGGTTAGTTCGCCGAACAGTAGTTGTTTAACTATTTGATTTACTATCCTGCTGCGTTCGGTTGCTTTTGGAGGTAGAGTCTTTTTTGATGCCCTTTGAGAAGTGCGACCTCCGATGTTAACAGTATCAGCCTTTACGTTGTCGTCACTGTTTGTATTGTGAGGACTAGAGACCTGTTTGCGATTATGTCGGAGACGGTTAACGACATCATTTATAGACTCTTTAGATGACTTGTTATTATTGCTCATAACAGCCCCCATTTTTTCAATTTTCCAGGGATATGATTTAATCCAATAGCTGGCATTTTAATGATCTGCTCTGGAACCCCACGAGCGACCAGTCGTTCTTTAAGATCCAGACATTTTTCTGAGGTATCTTTAAGCTCGCTCAGTAAGAGCTCACTCGGCACAAGGTCAGACAGTGATTCTGCAATACCGATAAAATTGTAAGTGCCTCCAACTTCTAGTGGGGCTTTCCATTTTGTAGTTCTTGGAATACCTTCTGGATCGGCTTTCATTGGAGCAAAATCGTAGATTGGGGCTAATTTAATATAACCATCACCTTTTAAGAATGAGGTGTTTCTACCGTGGTTGTCGCTATTGCCAAATAGGATGTTGAGTAAGTCTCTCTTTACCCACTCTACAACAAAGCTCTGAACATCAAAGTCATACCCTTGATTTTGCACCATATGACTATGGGTGATTTTTTCAATTAACGTTCTAATCGTCGCTTCATGCTCTAGAGTAACGCCTGCACCTTTATTCAAAATGGAGTAGACAGACTCCATTCCGAATTTTTCAATCTGTTGCTTTTCGTTAAAACGAATATCAAACCTAGGCAACCATAAAGAAGGGTAGTTTAATCCTTCTTCTAATCGCATATTTTGGATTGGTATGGTATCAAAACCCATAGAGGTGAGTTCGTGATAATAATGAAACTCAGCTCGAAGAATATTGCAGTCAACAGTGCTTCTTGAGCCTCTAGGATACTTGACTAAATAGTGTAGATCTTGGTTGGTGTTATCATCTTGATAAGGATCGATCCATATCTTACTTGGCTCTGTGATTTCTTTAGAGCAACGCAAGATTAGTTTTGGAGCTTCACCTCCTGCGCCTGTCGCACCGCCAGCCGCAGCCCCTCTTTGTTGAGCATAATCTAAAAAGTCACTTGCACGGTTTTTTACATCGTCTAGAGAAAAGTAGAGGGTATCTGACTCTTCATAGCTTTCTGGTAGAGAGTCTTTTACTCGCAAGTTGCCGATAGGCGACATTGTGCCAAACTTTAGTAAAACATAGTCTTGTTCATCAATTGAAAGATCTTCAATGTCTAGATGTTTGACCCAATAGCGTCTGCTTGCCCCACTTGGCATTATGTCATCAAGAAAAGTTAGCCATCCAGGCCGCCCCATGTCGTCAAAGAAAAAAGATACAGGCAGGTTCATTGATACGGCGTGTAGGTCATCTTTTTCATGATGTTCTAATGCGTAGTCTCCGAGGTAATTGAGTTCAGTCACTCGGAAGTTGTTCTGTTTACTTTTCGGAAATGAAATGACAGCAATGTCTAGCCATTCACCTTTGATAAAAGCTTGTATGTTTAATTCTTCCATTGAGGACTCCACTCTATCTATGAGTACTATAGTACTCATAATGCTTGGTTTTATCAATTAATGTGTAAGTTTTTACGCATAGTTGATAGGGAAACCTGTGTAGGCTTCCAGTTTAGAAAGCAGCTCGTTGTTCAAATTAGCATGGTAGTGCGGAGTATACGGCATAGTGCCCTGCTAATTAAGAGTTAGTTATTTCCATATGTGCTGTGGGTAAAAATAGCCACTGTTCACGCTTTAAATAAATTTCATCGGTGATTGATTGGAAGGCGTATCTATTGCTAATGATAATTTCACTACTCATTATCTTGATTTTTCTTCATTTATGAAACCTTAACTACTCATTAGTTATTTAAAGAGTTTGAGACTGAGAAACAAAAGCTGGGAATATAAGGTTCTGTTCATTTTTTAGTTTGTTCATAAAAAATGAACAGGGGAAGAAAATGAACACTTGATGCTGAGGAATCCCCTGATGATTTAGATAAAAATCATCAAGTTAAGGTAGATGCACATCTTGTCATGTGATCAAATGGTTTCGCCAAAAAACAACAACCAAACAACAAGATGCGCGAACTCAATATCTTACATGATTCTCTCTACCAAT
>NZ_JATABH010000092.1:0-4664 GCF_036533775.1 Vibrio sp. M260112
TCCACTTTGCATTCGGTTTTCGGCATATAACCGTGCGGCTCTTTACAAAAAACGATGTCATTGCGAAAACGTTCACCGAAAGGCGTCAAAGCAGGGAACTTGACACCTTTTTCAACAAGTTTCTGCTGGATTTTGAGCATCTTTTGGTATGCTTCGGTGGATTGATCCATATCTTCAAGATCAAGTTGTACACTGTAAGCTAATGAAACGCCGCTATCTGTCATAACATCGGCATCTGCACCATGATCCAATAAATACAGAACCTCATCAAAGGCAGTCGAAACCAAATGCAATACAGGCGTATTTCCTAACGAGTCGCGGGCATTCACATCGGCACCGTACTCGACTAAAAGCTTCATAGCATCACTTTCTTCAAGCAAGGGGGTGTTGAAAATCAAAGTATCTTCTTCATCACGCAGATTAGGGTCCATACCACTTTCAAGAAGAGCTTTTAAGGGCTCGTCACTTTTGCGCCACATAGCGTGATAAGCCACGCTGCCTAGTTCCGGCAACTCAATAGATGGATCGGCACCTAACGCCATCAACGCTTTAATGGCTACGGGGTTTTCATCATTTACGGCAAAGCCAAGCAGTGTCATCCCGTGTTTTCCTCGGGCATCGATATCTTCAAGCGCTTTCCCAAGTTTGGTGATAACTTCACCGTCTTTTTTCTTTATCGCCTTTGCAATGTTCAGCATATCCCCTTCAAAAAAGGCGTCGGCATAAGGTTTGCTGCCAAAAATATTCATCAAATCTCCTTTTGCTACCATAGATAAAGCAAGCAGCCCTGCAATCAGAAGCCATCCCCACTTTTTCATTAGGCTCCACTCTTAGTTAGTGTGTATAAGTCGTTCACTTTACGCTCTTCTAGAGCAAGCCGCACCTGATCCATTCCGTGCATATCGGCTTTTTCTTTGGCTTTTACCGCCCCATAACTGATAGGAGCAGCAATCGGTAAAACTAAGCCCGTCGCCGTTGCCACCCTTATCGCTTGGGGGGTAAGAGACTTGGTTTTTGGCAATGTTGTGTCTAGCGATTTATCGCGAACTGCATCGGGCATAATGTGCTTTAATATAAAGTTCTGTTCTTGAACGTAGGTCAAAATATCGCCTTCCGTTCGATAGCCTTTAATCAACGTATCCGGACCTTGTTTGGCTTTGGGGACGCCATATCTTTCTACTGTATTGCTATGCAAACCAGCGGCGTTAAAAGTGACACAAGACATTCCACTTGCCTTACAAGCAGCACTGGCCATGCCTCCACCAAGTGAATGTCCGGATATTTCAACAGGTAAACCTTGCTTCTTGACCGCTTTGCCGATATCAACTGCCCTGCGATAATATGCAGATTCTTTGTCTCTCCCCTGGGCGGAATTATTTTTCCAATCGTCCAGCTTGAGCATTTCTGTGCCTCTGAACACCACTACGGGCTTGGCGCTAGGACCAAAGACGTTTTTGTCGGGCATATATACTTGCGCCTGAAAGTTACTGTCTTTAATCGTCAGATCTTTTTTCCGTAGACCTAAATTTTTGAGTTCCGCAGGTGATGCTTCAAACCATCCAGAATCGCCTTCAAAGTCCTTTTTTAGCTGTAAGCGCCGCTCGTCTAGTTTGTCATCGGGTTTGCCAACTGTGTAAACGTGGTCAGATAACATGGCCTTCTCAGCGGCATCCATATCCATAGCGAATCGATCTGCGGCTTCTGGGTTAGTCGATTTTGCCCGCTCTGTAATTTCTTCTCGCGCTTTTCTTCGCTGTGCTTTTGTGGTGCTGGTTTCTAGCACATCTAGCATTTCTTGTTTGTCTGCACCGTTGTCGACTGCCGTAATAATGGACTGTGCCAGAGAACTCATTTCTTGCAGCTCCATGGCTTTGTTCAATAGTGCGATGTCAGCTTGCACTGCCATTTTCTGCGACGCAGATTTATAGAATTCAGGTGTAAAGATAGAGCTCGCCCAACCACTGCCCAGCGGCTCAGCCAGAGGGGTGATCTTCAAAAATGGTGACTGGCTGGCAACGGCACTTTGTGCACATTTTTGAGTGGGTGAGGAGTAAGGGGTGTCGCCAATGAAAACGTTCCCTGAACCAACCGAAACCGAGCCACCACAGCCAATCCCATCGCCGACTCGAGCGGCAGGCTTGCCATTGATTGAGACGGTCGAAGAACCTGCGGATATGCTGCGGCTATGGATACCATGCGGCATTTTGGGGCAGGGGCAAGCGTGGAGTAGTACTGTATCGCCTTTTCTTGCGGCAGGCTTTGCATTGATAAAGACATCGCTACTACCGGTAACAATGGGTGTGGCAGGAAAACAGCCGTGTCCGGCACAACTGTCTCCGCTTCGTGCTGCTGCTGGCATTAGAGTCTCCTATCCGGATCGTCCGGCTCTTGCGGTTTCGCAGGTGGTTGTGGCTCAACCGCTTTTGGTGCGGTGCCGCTTCCTGGTGAACCACCTTCGTTAATCTTGACCACATTTCCTGAAATGGTGATCCCACCGCCATCGATTTTGACAAAACCTCCAGGGCCTTTGATGGTCAGTTCTTGTTTGGCTTCCAGCACGATGTTGGTGGCATTCAGATAACTTTCATTGTTCACCGCGATACGTTGGTTGGCGCCGATCTCTTTTTCTTCAGACGCCGACATCGATGTGACGCTGCCTCCTTCAATTTTGGTCACCATACCACCAGAGATAAAACGGTTCACTGCGCCAATGACTCGCTGAACTAAGTTACGACCGACCTTGTAGTGGTGATCTTGACCAAACTCTTCGGTGACGTTCTTGCCGACTAAGCGGTGGGTATTTTCTGTCACCATCTGAAAGAAGTGTTGACCAATTTTTTGATGAAAATCGAGGCCAACCGACTCGCGGCTGATGTGGTTGATCACGACGTCTTTGTCTTTTTGAGCGTGTAAGTAGATTTGCTCTTGGTCTGCTTGGTCTTCAAATCTCAGCTCATTAGACCCTTTGCCTTGGTGGGTTTGGGTTTTTAATACCGTTCGCGTTTTATGATTTGGCAGAACATAAGGCGGTTTATTGACTGCATGATAGGTGCGCCCCGTGATGATGGGCTGATCAGGGTCACCATTAAGAAATGAGACAATCACTTCGTGACCAATGCGAGGCAAAGCGACCATGCCATATTGGCTGCCCGCCCAACCTTGAGAGACTCGCACCCAACATGAACGATGTTCAGGGTTTCTCTCTTCGCGATCCCAGTGGAAATGGACTTTTACGCGACCATGTTCGTCACAGAAGATTTCCTCTCCCTCAGGGCCGACGACCGTCGCGATCATCGGGCCATCGACTCTCGGTTTGGTCTCGGGCTCCGCTTGCCAATTGAGATGAGCCGGGATGGCTTGCCATTGGTTGGCGTAGGTCGTCTTGCCTTGAGTGCCCTCTTCCTCGAGTGCTTGAGCCTGTTCGCCTTGGTGATTGACTTGAACCAGCAGCCAAGCGCGATTAAAGGATGTGTTGAGGTGGTCACTCAAGGTAAATTTATACCCTGAGCGGAGCAACAATTCGTTGCTTTTGCCTTTGGCTAACTGGGCGTTACGGCGCAGATAACTCAAGCGAGTGCGGGTGAAGGCGATGCCATTTGGGTCACCTTTATAGCGACCTGGCGCATCAAAGTGCACGTAAGTGGGTTGTTGGTAATCCATCTCCGTGCCGTGAGCCAATTGGCTAAAGGAATAAGCCGGGTTTTTAAAGCTGTAGTCTTTGAGTTCTACCTCACTAACGTGGGCCTCGGATTGATAAGAAAAATCTTGGATATACGGCACATCGCTGACACCACCCGCCAACCCGTTGTACGGAATAGGCTGAGGTAAGGAGGGCAGCAGCACAGTGGCATCACTGAACAGCAAGGTGTGTTTTCCGGCTTCATGAATAAAGCTGTAGACCATGCCTTCTTCCGCGGCGAGGCGGTGGAGAAAGTCGAGGTCACTTTCACGGTATTGGACACAAAACTCACGTTGAGCAGGCTCGCGTTGCAGTGAAAAGGCATAGTCATGAATGCCCATCTCCTGCAATAGCGTCTCGATGATGTCGGGCGTGGTCTTATGTTGGAAAATCCGGCTGTTGTGGCGCAGCGAGAGACGTTCCAGCGCAGGTACCAGCGTCAAGGCATAGCGAGTATGGTGATGGCCAATGTCGCCCTGCGTGAACGCGCGCGCTATCCCATGTACGCGCTGCACCAACACTTGGTTGCGGTACATGCGCAGCTCGACCTGCCGATCCACCACTTGGTCTGCGGTTAAGTCATGCCGACGGCTGGCTAAGGTGATTTGATAACAAAAACCGTAACAAGGTCGATGATGAAACACGCTGGCAGACAAGGACTCTTGCCCATCGAACTGAGTCACAACCAAGGCATCATCGCCGAGTCCTTCTATATTGATGGTGTACGCCAATGTCGCCATACGTCTCTCCTATCGTTAACCCTAAACACAAAAAACCTTCACCACACATCACCGTGAAAAAGATGGTCTGAGGTGAAGGTTTTCAGGTGGCTCCAAGGGGAGCCACCGAAAATCAAAGTGATTAAGCTTCGATAGGTTTACGCCAATCGTCTGAACCAGACGTACCTGCGTTGACGTGATCCCAAGTGATCTTACGGTACGACATTGAGACCGTTAGATTTTGCGTGAAGTCGGACATCGACGGA
>NZ_JATABH010000093.1:0-4588 GCF_036533775.1 Vibrio sp. M260112
GCTAACAGCAGAAGGTAAGAAAGTTCGCGTTGTTTCTATGCCATCAACCGATGCTTTCGATAAGCAAGATGCAGCATACCGCGAAGCAGTACTGCCATCAGACGTCACAGCACGTATCGCTATCGAAGCGGGTATTGCGGACTTTTGGTACAAGTATGTTGGTTTCGGTGGCAAGATCATCGGCATGACAACATTTGGTGAATCAGCGCCAGCTGACCAACTGTTCAAGATGTTTGGTTTCACTACTGAAAACGTAGTAAACACAGCAAAAGAATTGCTAGCGTAAGCATACAGTTGCAACAAATAAAAAAAACCGAGCCATTGGCTCGGTTTTTTTCTATCACGAGTGCTTGTGCCTATTCAAACTCTTTACCCCAGTTGTCTAGCTGCTTGTGACCACACTCTTTACACGTTACGTATCTGTCCATGTCGTAGTAGTGTCCACCATTGATGAAGCTATGAAGGAGAAGTTTGACTTTGCCTAGTAAAGAAGGGTCATTATCGTAACGGCTTGGCTTCCTCACCAAAACTTCGCTATGAGGTGTCTCTTTTGAACATTGTTGGCAAAAGTGTTTCGCTGGGTAACCAGACATAATCATTTCCTTTGGTTGATGAAAGTTGAAGAAAAACAGCCAATAGGAATAATTTATCCATCTCCATGATATAAAATGCTGAGATATGATGCCATGTGAATATGTGGAAAAGCTCGCTCCATATCACTAACTTAATGCGCTTTTGATAGCTATCGGTTACTATTTGTGACACGAAAATCATGTAAGGCGAAGGAATCATGCTTAGAGTTGCGATCAATGGATTTGGACGTATCGGTCGTAATGTACTGCGAGCAGTATATGAAAGTGGCAAAAGCCAGCAGATTAAAGTCGTCGCTGTGAATGAGTTGGCACAACCTGATGCTATGGCACACCTACTGCAGTACGATACGAGTCATGGTCGTTTTGGCAAAAAAGTAACCAATGACCAAGAGCATATCTATATTCACCATGAAAGTGGAGAGTTTGACTCTATTCGCATCCTTCATCTAAGTGAGATTGAGCTATTACCTTGGCGTGATTTAGAGGTTGATCTGGTTTTAGACTGTACCGGTGTGTTTGGTTCTCAAGCTGACGGTCAAGAGCATTTAAAAGCAGGGGCGAAGAAAGTTCTTTTCTCTCATCCTGGTGCTAATGATCTCGACAATACCATTATTTATGGGGTGAACCACCAAACTCTCAAAGCTGACGATAAGATAGTGTCGAATGGCTCTTGTACCACAAACTGTATTGTGCCGATTATCAAAGCGCTCGATGATGCATTTGAGATAGAATCCGGAACCATCACCACCATTCATTCCTCAATGAACGATCAGCAAGTTATCGATGCGTACCACTCGGATCTGCGTCGCACGCGTGCTGCAAGTCAATCGATCATTCCAGTGGACACTAAGTTGCATAAAGGAATTGAAAGAATATTCCCGAAATTTTCTAACAAATTCGAGGCAATTTCAGTACGAGTACCGACAGTTAACGTTACTGCAATGGATTTAAGTGTCACAATTAATACAAATGTGAAAGTTAATGACGTAAATCAAACCATTGTTAACGCATCTCAGTGTACATTACAGGGCATTGTTGACTATACTGAAGCGCCGCTCGTTTCTATCGACTTTAATCATGATCCCCATAGCGCGATTGTCGATGGTACACAGACTCGAGTTAGTAACGGCCATCTAGTTAAGATGCTTGTTTGGTGTGACAACGAATGGGGCTTTGCGAATCGTATGCTGGATACTGCGCTCGCAATGCAAGCCGCTCCCCGTCATATTTGACGCTGCAACGCCAACTATCTAGGGGATAAATGTAGTTTGCGGCAAGGAGAAATATTTATTTTTACCCTTGAAATAAATATGAAGTATCTCCATATCAAAACCAGTTTGAAGAATTATTGAGCTTGGCGGGGTTGCCGGGTGACTGAAAAACTTTACTTATTTAATATTTGAGAGGACACATCATGTCTGTAATCAAGATGACTGACCTGGATCTAGCAGGTAAACGTGTATTTATCCGTGCGGACCTAAACGTACCAGTAAAAGAAGGCAAAGTGACTTCTGATGCACGTATCCTAGCATCTCTACCAACTATCAAGCACTGTCTAGAAGCAGGCGCTAAAGTTATGGTTACTTCTCACCTAGGTCGTCCAACTGAAGGTGAATACGCAGAAGAGTTCTCTCTACAACCTGTAGTTAACTACCTAAACGACGCTCTAGATTGCGAAGTTAAACTAGCAAAAGATTACCTTGATGGCCTAGAGCTAAACACTGGTGAGCTTGTTGTTCTTGAAAACGTTCGTTTTAACAAAGGCGAGAAGAAGAACGAAGAAGAGCTATCTAAGAAATACGCTGCACTTTGTGACATCTTCGTAATGGACGCATTTGGTACTGCTCACCGTGCTCAAGCTTCTACACACGGTGTAGGTATGAACGCTCCTGTAGCATGTGCTGGTCCTCTTTTAGCTGCTGAACTTGAAGCTCTAGGTAAAGCAATGGACAACCCAGAGCGTCCACTTGTTGCTATCGTTGGTGGTTCTAAAGTTTCTACTAAACTAACCGTTCTTGAATCTCTATCTAAAGTTGCTGACCAACTTGTTGTTGGTGGTGGTATTGCAAACACATTTATTGCAGCAGCTGGCCACAATGTTGGTAAGTCTCTATACGAAGCTGACCTAGTTGAAACGGCTCAAAAACTAATGAAAGAGTGTTCTATTCCAGTTGCAACTGATGTTGCATGTGCGAAAGCATTTGATGAAAACGCAGAAGCTGAAATCAAGCACGTATCTGAAGTTTCTGATGACGACATGATTTTCGACCTTGGTCCTGATTCAACAGCTGCTCTAGCTGAAATCATCGCTAACGCAAAAACGATTCTATGGAATGGTCCTGTAGGCGTATTCGAGTTCAAGAACTTCGAAGCGGGTACTAAAGGTATCTCTGAAGCAATCGCTCAGTCTGCAGGTTTCTCTGTAGCTGGTGGTGGTGACACGCTAGCGGCTATCGACAAGTTCGGTATCAAGGCTGACGTTTCTTACATCTCTACTGGCGGCGGCGCATTCCTTGAATTCGTTGAAGGTAAAGTACTTCCAGCTGTAGCGATGCTTGAAGAGCGTGCTAAGTAATTAAGTGAAAGCGGGGGAGTTAATCTCCCGCTTTCTTGTTTGCTGCACATCACACTTCTTTGCTAGAATAGCGCGAGTTGTGAGCAAACGTTTGCAAGAATTTAAACTTAACAAGTTTTATTTTTAAAACGACAGATAAATAGGATTAAATCCATGTCTAAGATCTTCGATTTCGTAAAACCAGGTGTAATCTCTGGCGATGACGTACAGAAAGTTTTTGAAGTTGCAAAAGAAAACAACTTCGCTCTACCAGCAGTAAACGTTGTTGGTACTGACTCTGTAAACGCAGTACTAGAAGCGGCAGCTAAAGTGAAAGCTCCAGTTGTTGTTCAGTTCTCTAACGGCGGTGCAGCTTTCTTCGCTGGTAAAGGCGTTAAACTTGAAGGTCAAGGTGCTCAAATCCTTGGTGCTGTAGCTGGCGCGAAATACGTACACGCTGTAGCTGAAGCTTACGGTGTGCCAGTGATTCTACACACTGACCACGCTGCTAAGAAACTTCTTCCATGGATCGACGGTCTACTAGACGCTGGTGAAGAGTACTTCGCTCAAACTGGTAAGCCTCTATTCTCTTCTCACATGCTAGACCTTTCTGAAGAGTCTCTAGAAGAGAACATCGAAACATGTGCTAAGTACCTAGAGCGCATGGCTAAAATGGGTATGACAATCGAGATCGAACTTGGTTGTACTGGTGGTGAAGAAGATGGTGTTGATAACTCTCACATGGACGCTTCTGAGCTTTACACTTCACCAGAAGACGTTGCTTACGCGTACGAGAAATTAAGCGCAGTTAGCCACCGTTTCACTATCGCAGCATCTTTCGGTAACGTACACGGCGTATACAAGCCAGGTAACGTTGTTCTAACTCCAACTATCCTACGTGATTCTCAAGCATACTGTGCAGAGAAGTTCGGTATTGCACCAAACGCTCTAAACTTCGTATTCCACGGTGGTTCTGGTTCTACTGAAGCTGAGATCCAAGAATCTATCGGCTACGGTGTTATCAAAATGAACATCGATACTGATACACAGTGGGCAACTTGGGATGGCATCCGTAAGTACGAAGCTGAAAACCGTGAATACCTACAAGGTCAAATCGGTAACCCAACTGGCGAAGATGCACCAAACAAGAAGTACTACGATCCACGCGTATGGCTACGTGCAGGTCAGGCTTCAATGGTCGCTCGTCTAGAAAAAGCTTTTGCTGACCTAAACGCAGTAGACGTACTATAATTCGTCTAACGAGCTTATGTTGAAAAAGCCGCTCAATGAGCTAACTCCTATCACTTAACGTGTTTGGAACGAACTGGATAGCGAGTCTTATTCATACGAACGGTCCTTGATTTGGGCCGTTTTTTTCGCTCTGGCAGAATGTAGCGCTTCACTCGCTCTCGCATCGCCCTTAACTTTTTGGGGATCGAAC
>NZ_JATABH010000094.1:0-4556 GCF_036533775.1 Vibrio sp. M260112
CGCGTTGTATTCATGTCGCCACTCACGGGCATCGGGATCTTGCACCGAGAGCAGCAAGCCTGCCAAGTTGTACGCGTAATGCCACGTACTCGATAGTGGGTCACAGTAGCTGAGCAGTTGTCCATTGTCATTGTAGGAATAGGTATGAACTTGCCCATTAGGCTCGGTGACCTGAGTGACGTTACCCCAGTCGTCGTATTGGTATTCGGTGCGCTGACCTAATGGGTCGGTGACTGCTGTCAGGTTATCAAAATTCCACTCTTGATCGGTTCGGTTACCTTGCGGGTCGACAATCGCAATGATGCGGTTTTTATCGTCTTTTACATATTGGGAGGTGCCACCAAAGGCACTTTGGTAGTAGGTGATCCGTTGTTCATCGTCGTAGTGGATGTAGTCATTCCAATATTGGCCGGCACATCGAGTGGCAATGGCTCGGCCTTGTACATCGTAATCGTGCTCAACCCATGTGTCGGCAAGGTCATTCCAGCGAGTGAGTAAGCCTGTTTTGGAGTATGTGTAGTCGAAGTTTCGACCGTCATTGGCTCTGACGGAAACCAGGTGACCGCGTTGGTCGTATTGATAGGTCGCTAGGGTTTGGATGAGTTGTCGATGCTCATCCAATAAATCGAGCTGCTCGATACGGCGGTGTTGAGTATGGACTTGGATCAGAGTGTCGTCTGACAGCACCACCCATTTTAGGGTGCCACGTTCATAAAGAAAGTGGACTGCGTTGTCACTTGCATCAGACAGCTGGGTGAGGCGCACTTGATTGCCTAAGGCGTGGCCAAAGTGGTATCTTCTGCCGTCTTTATTTTTGAGGATGAAAGCCTCATTGGTGCGATAGAGTCGCCATTCTGGTTTTAGATTGGATTTTGAGCACTCCTCCCCGTTTGGGATAGCAAAAGTCGCGACGGAATAATCGACATCGACAAAGGTGACAAGGTTGCCTTTAATGTGAAGACAACGATCCCAACTGCTGCGCCAAATCGTCCCGAGTAATCCTGTCTCTTGAGCGCCGGTGGATTGGTAGTATCGGCGATGCTCAATGGGAACGAAGCCAGGTAGGGTGAAGTCTTGTCTCTCTTCAAAGACTTTCCCTGTCGACATATCGATCGGTTCGCCCTCGGATGTAGAGGTTTGCCCGTCTGTTTTTTTTTCTACATTATTGGCCTCACCTTGATTTTGGCTCGTTCGGGTTGAATGAGGATTATTTATTCCGGCATTGATGTTATCGGGGGTTTTCGCGCTCCCTTTGCCTGTTCCGGTCACACGTGTGACGACTTTGCCAATAAATTCCTGCACTTTATTGGTTAGCCATGCCACCATGTCAATGATCTTTGCAGAGAGCTTTTTCATGGCATCAATCATGCCTTGGAAAGCGTCTTTCATCAGCGTGAAGATCCACGATGCGCCGTCTTTCAGGGCTTGCTCAAGGCCAGCGATGATCTCATCGATCAACGCTATTGCTTTTTTACCATACTCCTGAAGTTTGGGCGCAAAGTCAGACAGGTATTTGACGACATTACCATTTGATATGCTGCGGATGGTTTTCGTTGCAAGTTGAAACGCGGCGGGATTGGGTTTACGCATCGCATCAATGACCGCATTGCCAGTTTTTTTAATGGCATCGCCCAAACCGGGTACAAAGCCAATGCCGACCAAAGCACCCGCTGCCCAGTGCCATGAATCGAGGTTATCGCCTTGATAGGTTTTCCAGCCCCAATCACCGAGGTCATATAAGTCCATAGCTTGGCCGACAACGGGCACAAACCCCAACGCAATTTGGCAAAACAATAAAATGGTCGTGTTATCTTGAGATTGCCCGGCGAGCTCAGCGGCCAAACTGGTATGGATATTATTGACCGCTTCACGTAACTCTCTTGGGCCTTGGTTGATGTGTTTATTCAGTGCCCAAAAACGTTGGTAAGCGGGGTCGTATTTATCTTCAACACTTAACGCCCCAAACCAAACTTTATTGTCGATATCAATGAAGTGGTTGGAGCTGTCGTCTTTATCATAGGTGAGAATGTTCTCTCGGCTCAGAATGCTGTAAAGAGAAAAGTATTCGCCAGCCATCGTCGCGTGGGTAGGGTTATGTTGCAGGGAAGGGTTATTAGCCAGCACCTCGTCTGGGCTGAATTCGTCACTGCCTTCATAAAGCAAGAGCTCAAAGCCGCCACAGCCAATGTTTTCAATTTTGCACAGTCCTTTTTCGTCGGTAACGCCTTTGATGGTCGTGCCGTTACTGTCTTTCATAACAAAAGGAGCATTGGGGACAGGCTTATCGTCATCATAGTGGTAACGAATAAAGATTTCACAGCCACATTCGATACAGCCGCCAGACAGTACATTATCGGTTGAGAAATTTTGCTCAGCCGCTTGTGCACTGCTAATGAGCTGTGTTTTTCTGTCTTGATTCATCCTTTGTGCTCCTTATCCAGTTGTTCGATAGCGCACTGATACAGTTTGTCCATGCGAGACAGAGTCCCCATTACTGAGGGGGCGTTGAGCGGTTGCTGTGCCCATGACGTCTCAATAAATTGTTCCCCCAATACGGTGGCTAAGCTCAAGTAGCGGATCACGTCTTTTTCGTTGGTGAATTGGAGTTGATTGGCGGTATCGATGTTACGAAGTAAAAAAGTGGAGAGCTCGTTATCGCTCCAGTTTTCCACGTCACTGTGATGCTGTCGTAAATGGTCAGCGTATTTTTTATGCTGATGACGATGGGCGAAGGCCTTCAAAGCAGAATGTTGCTTTTCGCTGAGCCGTTGCGGTGAGCGGTGTGGCAGTGTGCTTTGTTGCCTCGTGTTTAACGAGATTTGTTGGACGTGAGTCTGATCTTTATGCCAATAGGCAAACGTCTCAAACGGGCCAAAGAGCGAGGTCAGTTCACTTGGATTACTGGCATTAAGTAGCACTTGTAATACCTCCCAGTCGGAGAGACGAAGAAGCATGGCTCCCTGCTCATGACTCCCTTGGTCGGGTTCAATTAAAGTCCATTCGCGTAAATGATGGAGTAGATAAAACCAAGAATTGTTGCGTGTTAGCGCCTCTTCCCTTGGAATGAGTAGGATGCCCCAATGTGGCTGAAAAGCGATGTTTTTTTCAAAATCTGACCACCCCTCTAGTTTGAGTAGATAAGGTGAAATAGAAGCATGGACCTTGCCCATTTCGCCCCAGTATAGGGCGTTCTCTTCATCGGCAGATAGGTTGTGTTTAAGAGCGTCATCTGCCAAGGTTCTAACCAAGGGGTTGATGGCAGATTCAGCCAGTAGGTACACGGGTGTGTCTTGAGTCATTTTTTGCCAATCGACAAGCGCAACCTTGTTATAAAGTAAATGTTCAGTCATTGATTAACTCCGCACAGCCCTCAATACCTAACCAACCTTGTTGTTGATACCCGTGAAGTAAATCAGGCTCTTGTTGAAATCGTTGATGGAAATGCCCAATGGATTGGCGCAGTGGATATTGGCGAAGGCGTGTTTGAAAGTCAGGGTGGTCATCGAAGTGGCTGCTTAAATAAAACCGATACATGGCATAGGTTTCATGTGCGAGTGAAGATTCATTCGGGTATTTTTGAGCTGCGATGGCTAACCCCTCCCAGAATAAGTTTTTTACATTGGCATAAGGCAATAGCCACCCGTATTGTGGTGCCAGTTTTTCATGAAGTATGCCCGCTAAAGTGTTGATGCGTTGTTCGTAAAAGAGGACATCATATTGCGCTTGTGTAAGGGTTAGCTGAGTGAACTTTTGTTGTGATTCAAGCTGTTGATTAGTTAACCAATCAACAGCTTGAATCTTACACAATGCTTGATTTTTCTCCGATGAAAATGGGGCATAGAGCGCGATATGTTTACCGCATAACGCGGCTTGTTGTTGCTGAGTAAAGACTTGCCACAGTTTTTGCAGCACTGAAAAATCATAGAAACGCAACATAGCCTGCTCCCCATTTGGGTAAATGCAGGTTAGCCACTTAGCCCAGTGCGCTTGGATCTCTTTCAGAGTGCCTGGGTAAACCCCAACGAGTCCAAAGCGGAGAAACGCGTCACCCTGCTCAAGCAGCCAAAAAAAGAGTGTTTCGCCTGGTTCCCCCTCTTTTATCTCGATCAATAAAGGAGAAAAATCTGACAGTTGGTGATAGTCCGTATTTTGATAAAGAGGCAGCCAGTGCGCATCGTTTCGAGTAGAAAACGCCCCCCAAAATTCATTTATTTTTGGAAACAACGGTTTGTCGACCAGTAGATAAAGCGTGTCAGATGTATTCGACATAATATCGAATAGCGATACGCTTTTAATTTCTATATCGTCGTTGGAAGATTCTGGCATCATAAGTACTATCCCGATCTGAATTCGTCAGATCTTCATGTTTCGGAAACTTTGGTCTTGCAGCGCTAAAAGCAGTGCTCTATACCAAAACGTTCTTTAAGGATCTTTTCATCTTGGCGTTTTTCCTGCTCGGTTTGTTCCCTTAGGTATTCATTCACACCTTCCACTTTGCATTCGGTTTTCGGCATATAACCGTGCGGCTCTTTACAAAAAACGATGTCATTGCGAAA
>NZ_JATABH010000095.1:0-4527 GCF_036533775.1 Vibrio sp. M260112
ACAGAGCCTTATTGTACTCCGCCCAGTTAGTTATCTTCTTTTTTGCCTTACCCATGCCACCACCGCTCTAACCATCATAAAGGGTCAGATCGCAAGACTCGAAAAAGGTTCAACTGATTTAGGCAACAACGCCGCCTTGACCTTATACGAAGAAGTTCACCCTCTAGAAACAAAAGAGAAAGCCACAACACACAATGATTTTCTCAATCGACTCAAGATACTTTTGCCAACAACCTGTACTCCGATCATTGTGACTGATGCAGGATTCAAGCGCCCTTGGTTTAAGTCGGTGACATCACACGGCTGGCATTTTGTTGGCAGAGTGAGAGGAAAGGTCTGCCTGAGTCCGGACGGAAATCAAGGTGAGTGGTGTAAAGCCCTTTTCCCACGTTCAACCTCGACACCGACGTTGATGAAGAACTGGTTTATGGGCAACAAGTTGCCCTATAGAGTCAATCTCATTCTGTACAAGGCGAAATCAAAAGGTCGTATAGCAAAAACAACAAAGGGGTTACGTCAGCAATCCAATTACAGCCGAAAAAATGCTCGTCGGGCTAATGACCCTTGGGTACTTGTTACGTCGCTTCCAGCAAGACTTGAACTGGCAAAACGAGTAGTCAATATCTATAGTAATCGCATGCAAATAGAGGAGTCGTTCAGAGACTGCAAATCTGAACGATTTGGCCTTGGCATGTCAAGTCACGGAACTAAGCGACTAAAAAGAATGAGTATTTTAGTGCTTATAGCTAGCGTAGGACATCTTCTCCTCACCCTGATAGGGTTGCTAGGAGAAAGGATGGATGCACACTGTCGGTTCCAAGCTAATACAATCAAGACTCGAGCTGTTTTAAGTTATTTTTATCTTGGAATGCGTTTGTACAAGCGGCCAGGTTGGAACGTGGCAGTAAAAGAGTGGCGGAAAGGTATAGAAAGCTTCCTTATAAAACTCGCTAAAGCTCAAGAGGCGACTATATGATTTTGTGGGGAGCCCTCAGTGCCTGTCCTTATTAGACCCGCATACAGTGAGCAGCTACACAAGCACGCTCAAGACGCTTGGAATTTGGAATGCAGCACTAAGGGTTTATATGGTGTTGTGACACTGGTGAATGGCATTTTTTATTATTACGAGCTACAGCCTATTAGCAATGCTCTATCGGCTCTGCCATTAGAAAGAATGAAACAACAAGCAGAGAATATGGGGATTCAATGGGCTAGAGAAGTCGAGCATCCATCTGATTTTATTCAACTAACGGGAAATGATTCTGTTTTAAAAACGTTGAATGAAAAGTTATTAACTCAACCGTTAGGTAGTATTACACCGACACATTGGCAAGATGAGATAAACCAGTATGGTAAGGAATGGATACATCGCCCTCATGATGCACTAATCAACCCAGGGTGTGAGACTGCAATGGACAGTCTTGTTAATGCAGTAACGAAAGAAGGAAACCAACTCAAGCGAGTGGTATTTGATAATGAAGTATAGATTTTTAATTGCTGTAAGCATGTGCTTTTTACTTAATGGTTGCTTTGAAAGTAAGCCTGTTTCAGTTGCGAGCATTGGCAATGCAGGGTCTTTAGGTGGCCCACATTTTATTCGTGATATGTGGGTCAGTGATATTTATGGTGGAGGAGCAAACTTTGCGTATGGAAGCGTTCAGGGCTGTTGTAAAAGTGCCAGCATTGGCATTGGTATTCCTAGCGCTATAAAAGGTGAATGGGAAAATAGCTTCGGTAGCAGTTACTGGAAAGAGGAATGGAAAAAACGTTGGGAATCTAAATGGGGAGACTATGACAAGGATTATGGTACTCGTTGGTATAGGATTGATGATGTGATAGACAGTGAGCTTGCCAAGCAAAAAATAGAAACAATGAACCATTACTACAAGAACCATCATGCAAACCCAGTCATGAAGCTTCTTGTAAATAATGATAGGGTCTTACTTTTGTATGCTTATAGCTGTACTCCAGAAATAAATGATGACTGCACGGTCAGGCAGGGAGCAGACCCTAATGGATGGGTTCAAGTAGCACCGTATAGCACGCATAAGAACTCAACCGTGGTTGTTCTGTATGAAGGCAGTGGTGAAGTGTCAGACAAACCATTTACGGATAATACACCCTAGCCATAGAAATAGTCGATTTTCCATATCTTAACCTGCATCAATTGACAGAATGTGATGTGGCTTTAAAAACGTTGAATGAAAAGTTATTAACTCAACCGTTAGGTAGTATTGCACCGACACATTGGCAAGATGAGATTAACCAGTATGGCAAGGAATAGATACGTCGCCCTCATGATGCACTAATCAACCCAGAGTGTGAGACTGCAATGGACAGCATGAGGCGGTGCAGCAAGGGCAACACTTTATTGCTGAGTTGGATAATGGTATCACTATTACCTGGACACCTGACGGCTCAACCGATGTACTCACACCTGATACCGTCCTCCCCGAGAATGACCAACTGGATGTTCACAATATCTGGGTTCGCCCAATTGAAGAGCACGAGCAAGAAATTGGCTCGTCTGCGCTTTAATGTAATGAGCATATCCGCTTTTTAGAGTGGTTTGCGAATAACTGGCTAAAAGACTTGTCGCCTCAAGGCGTTATCTAGTAAGCTTCTCGCTCCATTCTCACTATCTGTACAGGTTCACCCTAGACTATGACTTTGCCAAAAATTGCTGAAATCAAAAACCAATGGCTTTATCAGCAAGTAGATGTCGAGTTTCCTACCAAAGAGAGCATCGCGGGTATGGAACTGTACAAAGACGCCGTATCTGTCCGTCAGTACCAAACGTTGTCAGAGATACCGGTGGCGGATAGCCAGATTGCGCCAGAAGATATCTTTCTGGTCGACTTCCATCGTCTTACGGTGATGTTTGCATTATTGCAGGCTGGTCGCTGGAGTAATGAGTCAGATCAACAACTGATCGTTGAGTTTTTAACCCAAATCATCTATTCAGAACCTTGCTCACTCTATCTTGGTTTTAAAGAAGGTCAGGCGGTAGCTGCGGCGATAATCACCATAGACCAACAAACGGTTCTAATTTCTGATGTTGTATTGAAAAGCAGTGGTACTGAAGTGACTGAAGAAGGATTTCTTGCAGCGCTTTACACTAAACTCGATCTGCCACTTGACGATAGCCACACCTTCATCATTGAGCAGTGATGACTTCATCATTGTACCAACGATAAAATGGTGACATGGTCTAAAAATCTGACATAAACTTCTATTTATCAAGGGAAGTGTTAAGCACATCATTCCATTTAATACTCACTACCTTATTATTTCTCTTGGCGAATTAACAAGGTAATGAGCATGACAGAGTCCCAAGTTCAGTGTGTAATCTTCGATTGTGACGGCACGTTAGTTGATAGTGAGAAACTTTGCTGCCAAGCACTGTGTGACACGTTTGCTCTATTTGGTGCCACTCTCACTTATGAAGCAGCAGCCAGCCATTTCGAAGGCGGTAAGCTTGCTGATATTCTTGCTGCCACTAAGAAGCGATTAGATGTCAACGTTTCTATCGACCAACTCGAACCCGTTTACAGAGATATATTGGATCGACTGTTTGAACTACAGCTAAAGCCAATGGATGGGGTGTTTGATTTATTACAGTTCCTCGATGACAAAGGCATTGAGTACTGTGTCGCGTCAAATGGCCCTAAAGATAAAATCGAGCGTTGTCTTGACCTAACTGGTCTGTTGCCTTACTTCAGCGGTAAAATTTTCTCTGCATTTGATACTAACAGTTGGAAGCCAGAGCCCGATCTTATTCAATACTGTGTGATGAATATGGGGTTCACTCGTGAGCAATGCCTTTATATAGATGACACCCCTAAGGGTTTAGAGGCTGGTGTTAGGGCGGGAGTTCGCTCAATTCACCTTACTGGTCTAAATGATCGTGAACATGTGTTTGATTTGAAAAAGATCCGTCATCTCAACGAGCTTGAACAGATCTTGTGTTGATTTTTTAGTGGCTAGCTGATGAAGCGATTAAGCACTGCACATTAAGCACGGATATAGCACAGTTGGTTGGGGCTAGTTGAGTAACATCTTCGAAAAAAGAACCACACTCTGCACACAACATACTGTCAGATTCAGAGAGTAAGTATTCTTCACTACCACATAGTGGGCAGCACAAAACTTCGTTGAGCTTGTCATTGTTATCCATAAAGGAATCTCTCGGCAGCAAAAATTTAGACTGGATGCTTTTATTAGTTTATTTCTTATTCACTGACAGATTAGCGATATAAGAATGTGCTTACAATTGGATTTTGGTCTAAATTGAGGCCACAGATGAGATGTGTGCCCTAATTTGGTGAAGAAACGAATGCCAAAGCGACAATAGGTTCAATTGTCAATCTGATAAATTAAAAGGTTCATCGCGGCTTTCCGGGGAAAGCCGCTTTTATCTTCATAAAGAAGTATTCCGTATCTCGGTATCCATAGCCCATTCTTTTTATTAGCTTAATCTTGTTATTGATCCCTTCCAAGGTACATGTATTTAGATGATACGAAGCT
>NZ_JATABH010000096.1:0-4525 GCF_036533775.1 Vibrio sp. M260112
AGTATTGGGGGCATAACGATTGGCGAGTGTTAGGGCTGTAGTTAATTGCAAAATAAAAGGCTCAAAGTTATAGAAACTTAGAGCCTTTATAAGCTATCTGCAGGATCGTTCAACCGATCATTTATCTCTTAACTGATCGGCATTAGGCTTTAGCCCTCTTTTTTATTTTCTGTTTGATGACTTACCATTAATTGAACAGCAGCAATAGCGTTAGTCGAGTTTATAAATCACGTCTACTCGATCGCGAATGACGATTTGGGAATCCTGATAGCCATTGGACTCAACCTTCGCATCCATTGCCATTGATCTCATTAAAACGGGCTGTTGCCCCGACATGTTGTAGTCAATACGCCACACACCTTTCAGTTCTTTGCCAAATCCCTCAGCCAAAGATTCAGCCTTACTATTGGCATCTTTAATCGCCGCTAAACGGGCCTTCTGCTGATATTGTTCCTGATCTTTAACTTGCAGCTGAATATTGTCGACTTGGTTGATCCCTGAGTTCAATGCAAGATCCAAATATTGGTTGAGATCCTCTAGGTGTTGAACGGTAACCGTAATACTACGCGACGCTTTATAGCCAACCAATTCTGGTTTGCCCTTTTTAGGATAGTGGTATTGCGGAGTAATATAGAGGTTAGAACTGGTGATATGCTTACTCTCCACCCCTTCTTTACTCAACGCGCCTAAGAATTCCGATACAACTTGATCAACTGACTGCTTAGCTTGTTCCGCGGTCATGGTTGATTCAACAACCTTAACTGAAAACTGAGCCATGTCTGGCGTCGCAATCACTTCGCCATATCCGGTTGTTTCAAGATGTGGGAAGTCAGGGGAATTGGCTGCTGCACCAAAGCTCAGCATGGCGACGGACAATGATGCAATAACAGACGAAACAGCTTTCATACTAATTTACCATGTGGACTTAACTGCATACATCATAGGTAACGAACTCATTTTGACCAAGCCACCTCCGTTGATCTGACAAAGAATTAACCAAATCTATTTCGGTAGTTGTTGATGGCTATAGCCAACAATAGCCTGCGTTATCTCCTTGAGCAGACCTGTTTCTAACTGCCAGTGATGCCAGTAAATCTGAAAACTCAGAATAAAGTTAGGCATGAGATCGATTAAGCTCCCTTGTTCCAGTTCTTCACTAATTTGCAGACGCGGTATTAAGCAATATGCCACTCCCAGCAGGGCCAACTTAACGAATGCTTCTGAGCTGGCTACTTGATGGTGAGTGATGCTTTCGGGAGATAAGTTAAAATGCTGCTTGAGAAACATTTGATGCATCTCATCGTATTGATCAAATGAGACGGCAGGTGCGTGTTTCAAGGCCTCTCGGGTGACACCACTGGTAAAGTAACGCTGTGCAAACTCTGGATTGGCAACGCATACATAGTCCATCCGTCCAAGATACTCGGCGTAGCAACCTGAAATGGGCTCAGACTCCCAGCTAATCGCACCTGTCACTTCACCTTTCTTTAGCTTATCTAAAGTTCGATCTTCGCCATAAACGGCCAGATTAAATTCAACATTGCGTTGTTTCATGATGGGAGTCAGAGCTGGCAACAACCAAGTAGCCAAACTGTCAGCATTGGTTGCAATAGAGATCTGAACAGGGCGTAAATTCTCTTGATTGGTTAATTCGGGTAACACCTCGCTTTCCAATAGCTGTACTCGATGATACAGCCCCATCAACTTCTTTCCTGCTGTCGTTAGCCTAGGTGGCTGCTCGCGAATCAGAACCGATTTAGCTAGGAACTTCTCTAACTGTTTTACCCTCTGAGATACGGCAGATTGTGAGATACATAACTGCTGGGCAGCACGCTCAAAGCTTCCTTGGTTAACAACCGCTTCAAGGGCCTCAACCCATTTGTAATCTAAACCTCTCATAACAATGCTTCTCAATCAAAAAATTAGCAAAACTTATCATTCATTAAAATCATTAATTTTACTTATATATCTATCTCTCCTATTTTATTCACTCTCACCATCATAGGAACGAAGGAGTAAAAACGGTGAATTTCTGGCTGGTATTACAAGGGTTTGGCTTGGGCGCAAGTATGATCATTCCGATAGGCGCTCAAAATGCTTATGTTCTTAATCAAGGAATAAAGCGCCATCACCATCTGACAACCGCAACAATCTGTAGCTTGCTGGATGCATTTTTTATTTCACTTGGCATATTCGGTGGCGGTGCGCTACTTGCAAGTAATACCGCACTGCTAACGACAGTGACCCTTGGTGGGATTGTATTTTTGACCATTTACGGCCTACTATCACTCAAAAGTGCATTTAATCAGACGGCTGACCAAGGAGTCAGCTCAAACCTTATCAAATCGAGCGGCAGAAAAGCGGTGATTATTGGCGCACTTGCTGTCACGGTTTTAAATCCACACCTCTATTTAGATACCGTAGTCATTTTAGGGTCGATTGGCGGACAATTTGAAGGTAGCGACAGATTAGCTTTCGCGGTAGGTACGATTCTCGCTTCGTTCGTTTGGTTTTATTCCCTCTCTGTCGGTGCAGCGAAATTGGCTCCAACACTGTCTAAACCAAAAGTAAGAAGAGCGATCGATATCGGCGTTGCTCTGATGATGTTTATCATCGCGGGCATACTAGCGAACGAACTGAACTTCTAGCACAAAGGAAATAACGATGAACAAATTGGATGAGATTTATCAGTTCAACATCTCACTCCTCAAACATTTAGGGATAGAGTTTCGCCAGTGGCAACATGAACCTATTCTCGATTTTGCCACCGATGTCATCGTAGCTGAAAAGCTTGGCTGGACAGGTACGCATAGCAAGAGCCTGTTTTTAAAACTAAAAGGCGGCGGTTTTGCTTTATACCTTACACACAAAGATAGACGTCTCGACAGTAAAGCCATTAAAGCCTTGCTTGGTAAGCGCCCTTCAATTTGTAGCGATGATGAAATGACGTCACAGTTGGGGTGTTTACCGGGGGCCGTCTGTCCATTTGGTATCCCTGAACAAATACCCATAGTCGTCGACAAGGATTTATATCAAACCGATGAGATTCTCTATACCCCAGCTCACCCAGAATTAACCATTGGCTTTGCTGCACACTCATTGCCTATGATTCTCAATAAACTTAGCAATCCTATATATGAACTCACCACTTAGCGGACTGATAGGAATAAAAAAAGCGAGGCTAATGCCTCGCTTCTAGGTAATTATTGCACTCGATTAAGCGTCAACTTTATTCAAATGCACATCCATTTGTGGGAATGGGATTTCAATACCCGCTTCATCCAACGCTTCTTTGATTGCCTGGGTAGAATCGAAGTACACGTCCCAGTAATCCGCAGTTTTACACCATGGACGAACCACAAAGTTCACTGAAGAATCAGCAAGCGCTAAAACACCAATGGTCATGTCTGGATCTTTCAAAATACGCGCATCTTTCTCAAGAGCTTCACGGATCACTTGCTTAGTTTGCTTAAGATCTGATTTGTAAGAAACACCGATAACCAAATCCACACGACGTGTCTCATGGCGTGAATAGTTGGTAATTGGGCTACCGATAACGCCAGAGTTAGGAACAACGACCATTTTGTTGTCAGGCGTTTTTAACACTGTTTGGAAGATCTGAATCGCTTCTACGCTACCTGCAACACCACCGATTTCAACGTAATCACCTGACTTGAATGGACGGAAGGCAACAATCAGAACACCTGCCGCAAAGTTAGACAGTGAGCCTTGCAGAGCAAGACCAACAGCAAGACCGGCAGCACCGATAACAGCAACGACAGATGCGGTTTGAACACCGACTCGGCCTAACGCTGCAATAAGTACAATAACAAATAGCAGGTAACGAACTAAACCGTGGACAAACTCAACAACCGCTTTGTCCATATCTTTCTTTTCTAATACTTTAGAAACGCTGTTCGCTACTGCTTTAACGATGATATTACCGATAAACAGGATCAGAACCGCTGAAATGATATTCACACCGTACTGAACCAATAAATCAGAATTACTTGTTAGCCACTTTTCTGCTTGGCTTAAACCATCAACTAGGGGAGTTTCGATCCCCGCTGATTCACCTGCCATATATGTATCCTCAAAAAATTTATGATTCTATGAACCAAACTGCTATAGATTATTAATCAACAATGACATCTCTAATACATTTGCTGAAGCAATGTCATTTTTTCGGCACGATATCACTTTTGACTATGTAAAAAGTCAAGTTTTTGCAAAGAGAGCGAAAACAAAGGCTTATCAGAAAAATCTGATAAGCCTTTACAAGGTTACGCAAAGAGATCAACTTTCGCCAGAATTTTTATTGAGACAACCCTACTTATGCTTTGAAGTTATGCATAAATAAAAAAGCCGCTCATTGAGCTAACTCCGATCAGTTAAGTAAATGATCAGTTGAACGATCCTGTGGTTGGTTGAAAATACCCTCAAACATTTCATATTTGAGGGTATTTTTTATGTTGGCTCACTGGCTTATTGATGTTGATGACTTCGCTTCTCCTGATTCACTTAC
>NZ_JATABH010000097.1:0-4085 GCF_036533775.1 Vibrio sp. M260112
AAAATGTGGGCCACCTAAAGACCCTGCATTGCCAATGCTCGCAACTGAAACAGGCTTACTTTCAAAGCAACCATTAAGTAAAAAGCACATGCTTACAGCGATTAAAAATCTAAACTTCATTATCAAATACCACTCGCTTGAGTTGGTTTCCTTCTTTCGTTACCGCGTTAACAAGACAGTCCATTGCAGTCTCACACCCTGGGTTGATTAGTGCATCATGAGGGCGATGTATCGAGTGAAACAGTGGTTAGGTGGGAAATTAAGCCCGATGGACTACAACGCTCAAGTTGGTGAGGCTTACGTACGCTATTATCAAGTCGCTGAACAAGCTGACAGGGCTAGGTCTGGCTGAAATTCAGTATGTTGCTCAAGAACTGAACAACATGGAGCTACCATGTATTCTTATCGAATTAAGCATCAAAGCCATAATGTTCAGTAACTCCAATAACTCGACTTCAGAGTAATCTGTTATATCTTTAACCGTCATCTCTGTTGGTCTTTGAAGCATTGTTGCCCTTTTTGGGTATACCAACGTTTTAATTCAGCGATCATTGCCTCTGGAGTATCCTCTATCCCAACCATTTTAGGGTGAGTTAACAGCGCAGACCCTTCAGGATACTCTGTAGTGTCAAAAAAACTAACTAGCTCTTCAACTTCTTGATCCGTTGCGACTCCATTATGCGTGTTCTGAATGAGTTGAAGAAACTCGCTTTCAGTATAATTAATTAAACTACTTTTCAACTACTTATCTCCTTTTCTATGTATTTCGCCCCAGTGTAATCGTGGAGTTACTACACCTAGGTTGTCAATATTATAAACCTCACCGCCATGTTGAATCTCCTTTTTATGGTGTAGTACATAGCGGTCAAGTTTTCCCCATTTATGTTTTGGTATTACAAACGGTGCATTTCCTTTTAGGATCTCGTTTTGGTTAGTTTTAGAAAACTGTTCCAATAAATCAGGATGCTTGGATACCTCTTTCCAAACGGCAGTTTGCAAATCAGAGAACTTCTTAAACTGTTTTCCCTGCAATGCTTCAGCAATTTTGGTTGGTATGTACTGCCCTTGCCCAGAATCTGTAGCTTTCCCAAGCCAATAACCATCCTCCCACTTGACGTCTTTTCCTTTTCCCGTTACCACCCCAGACTCATCACGCGCCGTTTTTTGGAACATCAGGTAAAGAGGAGGCAACCCAGCATCCGCAGGGAAGGTAACAATATATTCGGCTAGATCTTCTTCTGGGTAGAGAACCGTGCCAATTTCTTGCTCGTGCTCTTCAATTGGGTGAACCAAGATATTGTGAACATCCAGTTGGTCATTCTCGGGGAAGACGGTATCAGGTGTGAGTACATCGGTTGAGCCGTCAGGTGCCCAGGTAATAGTGATACCGTTATCCAACTCAGCAATAAAGTGTTGCCCTTGCTGCACCGCCTCACGCTTCGCTACACGATCACCGTATGCACTTCCTTCGCCCGTTTTTATACCAACGACTTGTTGCTTGCCACTTTCATCGGTGTACAGCTTCAGTGAATGATTAACCTATAGTCTCCAGCCATTCCACCAATAGGGTAAAGCATGGAGTGATAAAAAAGCTCCATATGCCAATACAATTAACCCACATAAACAGTCTGAATTTTTTAGATTTAGTGGTCACTCTATGCCTGATAAAAGGATAGGCAAGCCAGTAACCCATCAATCGAGTTCCAATTGCGTAGGACATTTGATAGTTCCATTTCATATACCCTTGGTCGTCGTAATATTTATCTAAATCCTTAGCTACCTGCTTATCAATAAATACAATTTTTTCAATATCACCTAATGAAACCATAGAGAGCATAATTGCACCAGGGATAGACCAAAGAACTAAATATCCACCAAAAGTCATACCTAAAACAATCGCAATAATCTCATACCAACTCATAGTAACTCATAGTAACTCATAGTAACTCATAGTAACTCATAGTAACTCATAGTAACTCTTCTTCAATATATTCAGATAGCTCAATACTCTTCTCATACAAGAAGTAAAAACCATCACCGATGGTTTTACCTATAGTCGAACCTCCAATTCCACCAACCGCACCGCCTGCAACAAAAGCACCAATTGAAGCAATTGCTAACACAGGCGCAGAGGTAACTCCTACAATACCCAATACTAAAAGCGTGCCAGCAGCAGCGATATTTACACCGGTGGTTTACATTTAAACGCTAACTTGTTCCAAGTTGATAGTCGCATTGGGCGCTATAAAAACCCTCACCAATTATTGTCTCAATTGCCTTAACTTGATCAATCGAGATATCAAATCCACCAGCACCAGCTAATAGAAACCGGAGATCATCGTCACTTAAATCTAGTACTTTTGAGACCTGATCAACATATGACCTTTGCACTTCGATTTCCGATACCAAAAGCTCACTTTTTTTGTCAAACGCTTCAACTAAAACTTTCATTACTTTTCTACCTTTCGTGAAGGTTCTGCATCCTTCGTCTGTTCCCCTGTGAATCGCCACGGTTCTCCTTCCCCCCCTTTCGAATCATTACATTGAATCTTTAAAACACGGCCTTCCTTGTTCTTTGTACCAACGTTTTAGCTCTCCAATAATTGCGTCTGATGAATCTTCTATTCCCAGCATTGTAGGATGGGTTAACAAAGCGCTGCCTTTGGGATGTTTGATCTTTTCATTGAAAAAATTTACCAGTTCATCCAAATCATCATCACTAAAATCAAGTTCTTCAGATGCCAATAACAACTGTAAAAACTCTGACTCTGTATAATCTTGTAATTTATTTTTCATTTGAATGAATCCTTATATGATTTTTTGCTGTGTTAATTCTTAGGTTGTCAATATGATACACTTCACCACCATGTTGAATCTGATCGATATGGTGAATTTCATAACGAATCCTCCCACCTTTTTGATAATCAGGTAAACACATGGGAGCGTTACCTTTTTGTATTTGAATTTTATTCCGTTTATCAAACTGCTTAAATAACTCTGGATTCTTAGCAACTTCTTTCCAAATAGCTGTCTGTAAATCAGCAAACCTATTAAACTCTTTTCCTCTTAGCGCATCTGCAATTTTTGTTGGAATATACTGCCCTTGACCGACATTCGCAGCTTCCCCAAGCCAATAACCATCGACCCACTCAACGTCTTTACCTGTACCAGTTACCACCCCAGACTCATCACGCGCCGTTTTTTGGAACATCAGGTAAAGAGGAGGCAACCCAGCATCCACAGGGAAGGTGATAATATATTCGACTAGATCTTCTTCTGGGTAGAGAACCGTGCCAATTTCTTGCTCGTACTCTTCAATTGGGTGAACCAAGATATTGTGAACATCCACTTGGTCATTCTCGGGGAGGACGGTATCAGGTGTGAGTACATCCGTTGAGCCGTCAGGTGTCCAGGTAATGGTGATATCATTATCCAACTCAGCAATAAAGTGTTGCCCTTGCTGCACCGCCTCACGCTTCGCCACGCGATCACCGTATGCACTTCCTTCGCCCGTTTTTATACCAACGATTTGTTGCTTGCCATTTTCATCGGTGTACATATTGAAGCGGACACGCATCGTAACTGTGTCACTCGTAGCAAGCTCAGGGTTGCCCTCAAGTGTTCCATCGCCAAGCTGAGAAGGCCACAAAGCAGCGACTAAACCGCCACCGACGCGGGCAAAACTGCTGAGAGCCTCACCTGTGATACTCCATTGCCCTAGCGTAGAAGTGGTGTTGGTACTGATAATCCCAAGGTTAGAACTGGTTGTACTCGCTGGCAACGCTAAAAATGCCAGTTTGCCATAGTCTGTTGCCTTCGATTCGGTAGACACTATTTTCAGATTTACAACGGGAATGTCTTTTTCAATCAACTCAGGACGATTGATTGATGCGATTGAGGTATCGACTAAGCATCGCTCGGTGTAGTTATAGAAAGTGTTTAAAGGTTGATTAAATCGCTTTGGGCTCTCTGGTGGTATCGCGTAAACAGGCTCTTTTTCAATGCTTAGCGGTTGCTGTTTTTCTACATTCAGAGAATCCCCTACCGATAGAGACATCGGGTCGGCATCGTACTGTGGATTAAGT
>NZ_JATABH010000098.1:0-4041 GCF_036533775.1 Vibrio sp. M260112
ACTTGTTAGAAAAATATGGCTATGTGTACAGCCGAGATTTAACCAAGATAACCCCGACAGGGATTCATTTAATGTACATTAAAGCAACGCATTGAGTTGGTTTACTCGTCAATTAGCTTTAAAGGCGTCGAGTCTTTGGACATCCTTTACAGGATTACTCAAAAATAGAGACCGTCAAATTTCCTTGGTAATTAAGGTACGACAGAATCGCTTGGTGATAACATGTGTGCTGACGGGGCATGTAACACGAAATTGCCCCGAAACGAGTTAGAACAAAAGCTCGTTCATATTCTGTTAATGTGTGTTTGCCTTACGCAAACTTATCCGAGAGAACTAATAAATTTGCATTCCCGTTATTAGACGACATCTTGCAGCCTAGTTTTGCTTAGCCTGTCTTAACCAATTGATTTTCAATTGAACCACTATAAAAAAGACCGCATTATAGAACGGAGAAATCCGTCAACTTGTCGGATAATAAGCGTTATGCGTAATCGATGGAGTACGGAGTATGAGATGGAAGTAGTAGAAGCGGAAGAATCGGATTTAGATTCATTCTTTGCGTATCTTGAAAATCAGCTGTCTGAAAATGGTAATGGAGAGGTTCCTCTTTTCCAACCAATGTCCAGAGAGCAAAGTGAAATTCCAGAAGCAACAAAAGATAAGTTTATCCAAGGCTTTTCCCATCAGTTTGGCGATTTGGGCTGGAGAAAGCTATGGGTTGTAAAAGATACCTCTGGAAGTGTCAAAGGTCATATTGATCTTCGCCATCACAGTGATGAAAGTCGTTCTCATCGAGTTCTACTTGGTATGGGCGTAGATGTTTCTTGCAGGAAGCAAGGTATTGGTCAACGACTCATTGATGCGGTTATTAATTTCTGCCAAGAAAAAGCTGAAATTGACTGGCTTGATCTTTGTGTATTATCAGAGAATTTCCCAGCAAAGAACCTCTACTTAAAGGCAGGGTTCAATGTTGTTGGAGAGTTTAAAGATCAATATAGAATCGACGGTTTGTCAGTCTCGGAAATAGCAATGACAAAGTATGTCAAAAACTACGCATAACAAGCATTTAAGAGGGATTCACAACGCTCGGCACTTTTGCTTCTACTTCAGTTTTAGTGCTTATGGCACAATGCGTTAGGTTTGGGTGGTAGCGTTGCTCACCTTAATTGGGCTACATGGCAATCAAAGTTAGGAGTTTTTTTGATAACTGAACGAATAAAGTTTTGGGCTTTGGCTTATTTTGCCAAGAATGCTTGTCCAAGTCGGTTCTCGCTTTCTAGCGAAGCGGCAAAGAACAATGATTTTTATGAGACCAATGTATATTTCCCTCAAGGGACAGTAGAACAGTTAAATTCAATGTCCAAAGAACGAGTAGGGAGTCAGAGATTACTATATAGGTTTATCCCTCTAAAAAATGGACTGCAAGCTAATAAATTGATTAAGGGCTACAGGTTCTTAGATGCCAACCAGACTACTGAATGCTTTGTATCAGAAGCTGCACTGAAACATGCTCGCATTGATGTTACATATTACTTAGGCTATTGGAGAGACGAAAACACCTACTGTACACCAGCTAAGCTTGTACAAATGGTTTTATGGCGTAAATTGCGCCTAATGTACATGGGGATTTTCTTTTCAAAGGTTCGTCAAAAGTTTCGTTCTTGGCGTATTTCTAAAAGGCTGCGTACACCTTTGCGCTCGAAGTACGAAATATACGAGTGCCTCATGTCTAGTGATAAGTTTTTAACCAAAGGGACGTTTAATAAAAGTGATTTAGTTGAACTGTTTTTGGGTCAAAAAAGCATATTTGACTATGAGCTTCACAGGAAATTTTCACAATCGCTTGATTGGATCTTGGAAGCATGTGTAGAAGATGGAGAAATTGTCAGAGTCAGTCATGCCAATGACTCTAACCCTCTATACAAAATGAAAGGCAAAGGTATTCATTACTTTACTCAGACCAAAGAAAATATACGAAACGAAGAGCATCAAAAAGAAATTCAAAAGACACAAGTCAGTATCCAGAACAGTATGTTGTTTTTAACTTTTTTACTTGTCATCGCAACGTTTATGACAGCGGTCGACAAATTTGATGCGACCTTAGAGGTTATCTATAAGTTAGCTGACTGGATAACAAAATTACTATCTTTAGGGTAAGCCATATAACCTTTATTGGCTCCAGCAAAAACTAAATGGGTAAATAGTCGAATTTTCCTCAATTGTCGATTATGTGACCTTTTGCCTAGGGTTTGTCCGTTGAGTTTGTTGATAACAGATCAATTGCTTATGCTTGCGAGTACGTTGAACGTTTCTCCAAGTTGGTAAGCATCATGTTTAACAATGCCGTCACCGTTGGAACGCCAACCACTACAGGCGGAAAAGTCTTAACAGGCACTGCTGGCGTAAAAATTAACAATTTGGATGTGAGTCTCTTGGGAGACCAAGCTACCTGTACTTGCGGGGATGAAAACTGTCGTGGAGTAGGTCCAATCATGCAGGGCTGCCCACGAAATATAAAGATTGGTGGCAAGCTGATAGCGATGAAAGACGATCCGGTTGATACCGGATGCGGCAATTGTTTTGTGCTTTCGAGTGGCGACGCCGTGAGTCTTGGTGCTCAAATGTCTGGCTCAATTGATATGGGTTCAGGCGTTAATATCGGGCAGGGTGTCAATATCAATATGGGGTCGGGCGTGAGCTTGGGGCAAGGTGTCTCCTTTGGTGACCGCTCGTCTACTTCTCCATCGTCTAATTTCACCAGTTCTGCGAGTCATCTATCGCAAGTGAATGACCCATATCGTTCAGAGCCGTTATTGTTTAGCCAAACTCAAACCATCGACAAAATATTGAGTGATTCTCTCGCTTTAGAGTGTTCTCTTGAAGAAGAAATGGCGAAGAACATGCAACATGTTCTTATCACGGATTTGGAGGATGCACACAAGATCCTGCATAACCTTTGGCTGGAAGCAGGGAAAGATGTTGCTGCCCTTGCGGCGAGTATTAATACTGCGAAATCATGGTTTAGCCACACAGGGCCGCTGTTTGATGCTGCTTCAATTGCCAAGCAGTTTGGTGATATGGGCGTTAAAGCGGATTTGGTTGAGAGCAAAGGCAAAACCTTTGTGGCGTTTAACGGCACAGATCAGAATGGAAGAGTGCTCAAATATGCGTTTGTGAATGGTACTCGTATCAACATGAACGGAAAAAAATACCCGCTCAACTCATTTAAAGCAATGTAAGCTGGCTTTAGCCCAAAATCAAGAGCAGCGAATTTTAAAGGGGCAGGAGTCTTAACGTTTGTCGTGTCGGCGAGTATTGCAACTAGTGATTTAGTGTTCAAGGATGATTATCACCTTGTGAACTGGTTTGGGAATGTCGGTTCTGATATGTTCAAAGCCCTGGTCCAATTTGGGGCAGGTGAGGCTATTTTGTGGGGAGTTGTTGCTGTTTCCGGTTATGTACTTGTTGGCGCTGTTGCCGTGGCCCTTACTTATGGAATTATTGAATGGGCTTGGGGGGAATATAATATCGCCAACTCAATAGTTGAGGTGTTAGAAGATGCTGTCGAAAACTAAAGTTAGATGTGCGGCAATTCTTAGCTTTCTGCTTGTTCCATTGTGGTTTTGGGTTAGTGTTGGAGTCTTTCAAGATTATATTGATCTATTGAATCGAGAAGAAATGGTACAAGTTTCAGTTATTACGTTATGGGTTCCTGTTGGAGGCTTTGGTGCTATTCTGTTCATTGCAATTTTTTCTGGAGTTGCTTTAGTTACGGGGAAGACTGCAAGATTAGTTATCGGTGAACGATGGACTCCATTGGTAAATAAAACAACTCTTTATTTTGCATTGGCAGGCGTAGCATTTGCTGTGGGATGGACATATCACTCTATCGACTTGTTAGAAAAATATGGCTATGTGTACAGCCGAGATTTAACCAAGATAACCCCGACAGGGATTCATTTAATGTACATTAAAGCAACGCATTGAGTTGGTTTACTCGTCAATTAGCTTTAAAGGCGTCGAGTCTTTGGACATCCTTTA
>NZ_JATABH010000099.1:0-3960 GCF_036533775.1 Vibrio sp. M260112
TTCCATCTTGTATCGAGATTGCAGCAATCCGCCATACGGCAGCATCATACTGGTCCAGTCCTCTTGGTAGTTAACCCCATACGCTTCTGTTATGCCAGCAGGGTAATTATAAGAGATTGCGGCGCCAATTCGCCAAGGCCTAAACCTAGGGTCATCAGGGTAGTTTGGCTTAGTACGTCCGACTAAGCCAGCGATTAGAGCGAGTATGGCAATGGTTGTGATTGCGAGATAGCGTTTATTCACCGTCGTACTCCTCGCGTGCGTAGCGTTGATTGATGGTGTGAGGTTTATTTGGGGTCACGATACCAAACCAATCATCGATATCGGAGGAATGATGGAGCAGCCCCAGGGCAATAAAGTTATTAAGCATATCTGTAGAACCCAACAGCTTTTGTATATTGACTACTTCGCCGGCTTTTGCCAAATCCAGTACTCTTTGGCATAGAAGTCCGAAATCGAATGGAAGAATTTGCGGTTGATAGGGATAGGCCAACTGACTTTGAACCGGATAGTATAAGTGGGCGTCTTGTTTACTTTCTTGGCAATTCCAAACATAAGGGCCTTCTGGTTTGTCATATACAGGCACGCCAGCAAATTCTGCCAGTCCATACATCACCCGTAAGTAGAGGCGCGATAAATCGCCTTCGGTACATTTGCGATAAAGCAGATGCGCTGTCGCACCGCTGGTGTATTTCCCTTCATAGGTCAATTCTGGATTAGTCAGTAAATAGTCTTGCCATAGCCAACCGTGTTTAAGTTCAATATCTAACGCTTGTTCAAGCTCTGTGGTTAGGGCGGCAAGTTGTTTTTTTTGCCCGAACAGGGATAACTCAGTGTTTTGCACGCTTGCTATGCGTTTATTTTCCAGTAGCGGTAATAGATAGTCTGCGTTGGAGAAGGCGACACGTGAGTGATAGCCGCCACCAATATCGGAATGTGCGCCGGGCAATACGATTTCATCAAAATGAGGGGCGGAATTGAGTCTGTTAAGGCTGAAGTTATAGCGGTATTCGCTGTGTTTGTTGGCCACAAGGTGGACGGCTTTGCGCACTCTGGCAGGATCTAACCATAATCGTACCGGTTCATCATTATCATTATGCGCGATTCCGTAAGCAGCGACGGTATCAAACAACCCAGCAAACATCACTTCACAGTGCTGGTTACTCTCCCAATCAAAATCCGTGATTAGGGTATGTTTATCTTGTTGCTTATTCATGGCATCAATAAAGGCTGGAGCAAATTCCCCATTTTTACCTAGTAATATACTATTAATACAGTGCCTTGCCGCCGCCGCGCCGCGACTAAAGCCAAATACATCAAACTCGAGTTTACTGAAGCCATCACAAGTAACGTTATCTCTTTTCGCAATGTCATCAAGTATATTTTCTAGTTGAAAGCACACATTGTAAATCCCTGTACGGACTTTATTGATAATGCCATATTTCCCCAAACCAAACGCCAATCCCTTGTTATCTTCGTCTGCTTTGGCAATATCGGTGCTATTGCCTGTGCCTATCCCAGTAATGTATTGAGCATAACGGTAGACAGTTTTATCCTCATTGAAGGAGTCACTCTGGTAGAGGTCAAAGAGCTTCTGGATATTGGTCAGTTCATTGGCCGCGCTGCCTGTTATGTCGGCCCAATCGAAACATTTTTCAATGAATTGCGTTGGATGAATATCTTGAGTGTTAGCAATCTCTTCTGATACCTGATAAGCGGCTTGCCATAGGTAGTAGCGATCCTCTAATCGAGCTTTGCCCCATTTGGCACTGTAGCTGTTGTTGGCTGTCCCATCAAAAAACATCCCTAACCTTAGAGTAATATAGCGACAGCCTTGGATGGTCACGAAGTGACTGGTATTCGTAACCAGTTTGACCACGCCAAGCGCCTCTTTTTGGTGGCGTTTGGGGATGTTTTGCCCTTGCTCTAGCTGCACAAAGTCACCCAAGGTTAGCGTATGATGCGTCCAAGAAGCACCACTGCTTGCGGCTGGGTTCTGTTTAAGCCATTGCTGGACAGGAGAAGTCTCACCGTCAAAGGGCAGTCGACGCTGGGTGTGATATAACCAGGTTGGATTATCGAATTGGAGAGTAACACGTCCAGGAGCCAAGCTTACCAAGCGTATCGGTTCCTCTCCAAGGGTCACTGGGTAAACCGCTCCACTTGCGTCGATCAAATTCCCTTTTATGTTGGGGAATGGTTGGTTATGTTCATCGCGAATATGGATTTCTATCCAATGGGTGTAGCTTTCGCAAGGAATGCAGTGCTCACTGACACCTAAGGCTCCAAAAGTCATTTTAATGCTCCTATAACGTACTCCAGTTGCTCTCGCTCAGTCAGTGATAAGTGCAAAACGTCAACCACATCATTGATGTTGACGATCTCAGCCTTAATTAAGTGAGCCAGTACGTAAATTTGTCTATCGACAGAGGTGGCATACATTGGCGGAAACTGTTGCAAGGCTTTTTTTATAAACTGTTTGGGGTTAGCTAACCTGTTGATTGCTGTTGGTAGCACACGCCATAACGCTCGCTCAATATTGGTGGCGAGTGTGGTGTGGTCTTCTTTTGCTGTCAGATGCTCACTTTTCACTCTCCACCAAGGGTTTGTTTGCAAAGTAAAAGCCAGGGACGAGTGATTTTCATAGCGGATATATTCCTCACCTTGCCAATGTAGCCAATGACTTATGTTCCCTAAGAACTGATAACGCTCACCGTCACTCATCACGGCGAGCATGGGCATAATGACGACAGGATCATAAAAGCGGAACAACACCTTTTCTCCCTCTAGATAGGCCCAGAGAAGGCTGCGTAAATGGGCCATAACGCCATTAAATTCGGTCTTGCTGGCTAAGATGATGCCTTGCGTTAGCTCGTTTTGAAGTGCTGGATTGAGTGTCTCAATCGGGATGAGCCACGGAGACAAGGGCATCAACTCGTTTGAAAATGAATTATCGAAGACCGGTGCGGCACCTTCTAATGCACCGGTGGTTTGAATGGTATGTCTGAAATTGCTGGCCGTAACGAGCCAATAGAGATTTGTCTTTTCATCAAATGTCATCATTAAGCATTCTCCTGTTTTTCGGCAGGACATGCTTTTACCGTGCTGACATTCTCGTTTTCTGCCCGCAGCAGTGCAGGTTGAGTGACGTTGGTCGATGAGGTTTCATCTGTCTTTTCTAATGATGCAGTGTCGTTGCTTCTTAAAGGTAACTGAGCGACTTTCCCCGCAAACCCAGATCCTGTGCTTGCACTGCCTCCCGAGTTTAAATTCACGCTAGGGCCAACCAAGCTAACACCAGACGCGTCTAGTTTTATAAAGCTGCCGCCGGCTTTGAGGGTGGTTTCAGAGCCAGCATCTATCACCACTTTATGACCAACCTTGATGTGAATTTCATCACCTGATTGAATGGCGTGGAGCGCACCGACCTTTTGGTGCAAGCTGCCCTCAATAATCGAGGTGGCATCTTGTTTGACTAGAGTACGGCTTTCACCCTCCACGGTGAGGTTGTGGTGGTTTTTAATCAGAGTGAAGTGGTCGTTATCGATCGTGATATGTTGGTCGCGCTTAACATGAGTGGTCATGTCATTCAGCACTATCGAGTCAAAATCCTTCTGCGCATGAAGATAGACTTGCTCTTGGTCTGCTTGGTCTTCAAAACTCAGTTCGTTAAAGCCTTGCCCTTGGTGGGTCTCACTGCGCAGGACGGTTTTGGTTTTGTTCTTGGGCAGAACATAGGGCGGTTTATTGACTGCATGATAGGTGCGCCCCGTGATGATGGGCTGATCAGGGTCACCATTGAGAAATTGCGGTTAAGTCATGCCGACGGCTGGCTAAGGTGATTTGATAACAAAAACCGTAACAAGGTCGATGATGAAACACGCTGGCAGACAAGGACTCTTGCCCATCGAACTGAGTCACAACCAAGGCATCATCGCCGAGTCCTTCTATATCTATGGT
>NZ_JATABH010000100.1:0-3810 GCF_036533775.1 Vibrio sp. M260112
TCTGCGACTAAATGGAAGTGCTCTTTAAACTCATCGATATGCATTGTGGGTAGGTCTCTTTGTTAAAAGAGAGTATATGATCACAGCTAGATATGATCGTCAAACCGATCATTCTAAGTGGTTAGAAAATGTTCGCGATCTCACCCTGCCCCATAAGCCTTATTCTCAGGAATTGTTAGCATTATGAGCAGTTCTGTTTTATCGACTCGTACACAAGAGTCAAGTTCAGCGAAGCCACATTGGCATCGATGGGTTGGGCGTATCAACCCCGCATTGTGGCTGGCGCCTTTTGCGCTATTTTTCTATCTCTTTCAGTTGGCTCCTATGGTTTGGGTGCTGATCAACAGCTTTATTTATGATGGCGAATTTGCATTTGATAACTGTATTGAAGTGCTAGATTCAGCTTTTATGATCAAGGCTTTTAATAACAGTCTTTGGTTAGCTGTTTGGTCGAGCGTTGTCGGCTTAGCGATTGCAACCTTGCTGGTATTTTCGCTACGCCGTGTTGAAGGGAAAATTCGAGATAGTGTTATTGCGTTTACCAATATGAGCAGTAACTTTTCGGGTGTGCCTTTGTCATTCGCGTTTATCATCATCTTAGGTACCAATGGTGCATTGACCTTGCTGCTGAAGCAGTATGGCTTATTAGGTGATTTCGATCTGTATGGTAAGTGGGGTTTGTTGGCCATATATGTTTATTTTCAGATCCCTCTGGCTGTTTTGTTGCTATATCCCGCTTTTGACGCGCTCAGTGATGACTGGCAAGCCGCCGCTGCACTCCTAGGAGCTCGTACAGACCAGTATTGGGCAAGAATTGCGTTACCAGTGCTTTCTCCGGCACTGCTTGGCACCTTCATCATTCTGATTGCCAATGCGATTGGCGCCTATGCCAGTGTATACGCATTGACTTCGGGCAATTACAACGTGATCACCATTCGTATTGCCAGCTTAGTATCGGGTGACTTGTTCCTTGAACCGAACTTAGCGGCTGCCATTTCTGTGATTTTAATGGCCTTGCTTGCTCTGATCACCATGATCAATCAATGGCTTATTGCAAAAAGCTATGCGGGTAGGAAGTCGTGATGCATAACGTTAATACTCGATTCCACAAAACGGTAGTGTATTCCATTGTGGGCATTATGCTGATACCGATTTTGGCAACATTCGTCTATTCGGCGTCATCCCGCTGGGGCGCGACCATTTTGCCTGATGGCTTTACGCTAGACTGGTATCTCAACTTACTGAGTGACCCACGATTTTTGCAGGCATTTGGACGCTCGTTGTTCATTTGTATCGCATCACTTTTTTTGAGCGTGGTGTTGATTCTACCCGCGATATTTGTGGTTTTTTATTACTTTCCGAAACTAGATAAGATTATGAATATCATGATCTTATTACCCTTTGCGGTACCACCAGTGGTTTCGTCTGTGGGATTGCTTCAGCTTTATGCAGACAGTGAAATTTCTCTTGTTGGCACGCCTTGGATTCTAATCGGCACTTACTTCACTATTGCGCTGCCATTTATGTATCGTGCTATTGCTAATAGCTTCGAGGCAATCAATCGGCATGATTTGATGGACGCTGCGCATCTTCTCGGGGCGAGCACCGCCAAAGCGTTTTTGCTAATTATTCTGCCAAACTTGAAAAAAGGATTGATGGCATCGCTGTTTCTTTCCTTTTCATTTTTATTGGGCGAGTTTGTATTCGCCAATATCTTGGTTGGTACGCGTTACGAAACGCTACAGATTTACCTTTATAACATGCGTCAGACCAGCGGCCACTTTACCAGTGCGCTGGTGATGACCTATTTCCTGTTTATTTTTATCCTGACTTGGCTGGCAAGTCGCTTTAGCCGAGGAGTCAAATAATGAGTTATGTCGTCGCAAATAACCTGAACAAACGCTTTGCGGATAATACCGTATTCGAAGAGATTGAATTCACTATCGAGCAAGGTGAATTTATTACGCTGCTTGGCCCCAGTGGTTGCGGTAAATCGACCTTGCTTCGTAGCCTGGCAGGATTGAATCCTGTGGATGGGGGAGAAATTTGGGTAGATGGTGAGGAGATTACTCACCAGTTACCTCAGCAGCGGGGCATTGGTATGGTGTTTCAGTCCTATGCGTTGTTTCCTAATATGACAGTGGAAGGCAATATAGGTTTTGGTTTGCAGATGAAAAAACTGGCAAAGCAAGAGATTCAACGCCAAGTCGCTAGGGTAATCGAACTGGTTGATCTCAAGGGTAAAGAGAAACACTATCCACATCAGCTCTCAGGAGGGCAACGTCAACGAGTCGCTCTTGCTAGGGCGTTAGTGGTTAAGCCGCGTATCTTACTCCTTGATGAGCCTCTTTCCGCACTGGATGCCAAGATACGTAAGCACCTCCGTCAACAGATCCGTGATATTCAAAAAGAGATGAATTTAACGACAATTTTTGTCACTCATGATCAGGAAGAAGCGATGATCATGTCAGACCGCATTTTCCTAATGAATAAAGGCGAAATTGTTCAGGCTGGGTCTCCGGAAGAGATTTATACTCATCCAGCCAACGAGTTTGTGGCAAGTTTTATGGGGCATTATAATTTGGTTGAAGCAACGAAAGCGAAGCAACTGTTCAATATCGAGACCGATTGGAAGGTAGCGATACGTCCTGAATCCATCTATGTCAAAGAGCAGGGGCGCAAATATGGCAGCCATGTATCTGCCCCGCAAAAGGCGACAATAAAAAACCATCAATTGTTGGGAAATGTGATTCGCTATCAGGTCGAGGTCGACCAGTGTGAGCTTACCGTTGATCTCCTCAATCGCTCATCTGAGCGTTTACTGGCCAATGGTCGCCAATTAGAACTCTTGTTTAATCTCAATGAAATTCAACCTGTGGGAGCGTAATGATGTCAAAGCCGTTGTATGTATTTGATATGGATGAAACCTTGATCAATGCTGATTGTGCAATGATCTGGAACGAGTTTATGGTTGAGAAAGGTATCGCGACCAGCCCCGATTTTATCGAGCAGGATCAGAGATTAATGGCTCTTTATGCTCAAGGGAAAATGGATATGGAGGATTACCTCAAGTTTTCCATCTCTCCTTTGGTTGATATACCCATAGAGCAAGTGAATGTGCTGGTGGAAGAGTGCGTAGAGCGCCATATCCTCACCAAGCAATTCAAACAGTCCAAAGTTTTAATTGATCAACTTAACGAACAAGGTATTCAGATGGTAATCATCTCTGCCAGCGTAACGTTTCTTGTGCAAGCGGTTGGGCGACGCTTGGGAATTGACGTGGCGTTGGGTATTGATCTCGTTGAAGATGGCGGACGCTATACTACCGAGATTAGAGGTGTTCCAAGCTATCGCGAGGGTAAGGTAATCCGATTAAAACAATGGTTGGATTCACAACCCGAGACTTACTCCAACATTCATTTCTATACCGACTCGATCAATGATTTGCCGCTATGTGAATACGCGGATCACGCTTATTTGGTCAACCCATGTCCACGTTTGAGAGCCCGTGCAAGCTCTATGGATTGGCAAGTGCTGAACTGGACTTAGCCGTGATGTTGTTTAGTTGGTCGGTGGTGGGCAGCTTGGATAAAGAGTAAGCGTTAAACAGAAAGTAACGGATTCCAATGAACAAATTTGATCGCTATTTTGGGCTTAGGCTTGCTAAATAGCTGATCCTAATTATGCTTCACTTTTTGTACTCCATGACCACCGCTGGGAAACGATGAAATGTTATCCATAAAGTTTCGAACCCGTTTTAATAGTTGCCACATTGCTTTGCATTGATGATTCCGAGTTACTGTTTCATGT
>NZ_JATABH010000101.1:0-3695 GCF_036533775.1 Vibrio sp. M260112
GATACAATGGACTCGCTAATCGGAGTTGAAGACTTTGTTGATGCGGCGGAAACGGTTCTAGATGCGAATGCGACTATTGCTGATAAGGTGGTTGCAGTAGGTGGTGCTTTTGCTAAGAGAACGCCTCTTGGCAAAGTGGTTAGTAAGGCGCGTAATAAACCACCATCACCTTTGAAAGAGGCTGAAGGTCGTCCTCACTCAATAATTGAAAAGCCGGGTAAGGATGGTCAATACACTACCCATAATGGTGATGGTACGTCGAAACAATTTCGTGGTTCTGGGCAAGAGCATGGAGGAGTTCCACGTCCAAATGTAAAAGAAATAGGAAAGAACGTCACACCTGATGGTCGTGAATTTATCGATAAAGGGCGTGTACGTCCCGCACGTCCAGACGAAATACCTGAGGGTTAAAATGAGTTACAACAAACCATTTGATTTTGCTATGTTCGTTTCTGCCAATGTAGAGCGTAGGGTATCAGGTTTTGACTACCTGCATGCAGCGTATAAGTCACAAGAATTGGCGGCTGATTTTATTGTATGGTTTGCGAGGTTATTTTGTCCTGACTTCAAAACAGTAGATGGCACAGTTTTCATTGCAGAGTTGTTTGATACTGAACATTATCAAGAGTTATTGAGGAATGGCCATAGCTTTACACAAGCTCAGTACTGGTTGAATTTACTTGAGATAACAGGATTGTTTGATGACTTGTCGACAGATCAGGCTATAAAGTTTGCTGAGTCTTTAGCGGATAGTTGGAACTCAAAACTAACTAAAGAGTTTGGGAGAGTATCGGCTCCTGCAAGAGCTATTTATGATGAAGAAACGGGAGAGGTATTTGTAACAATCGGCGATCCTGATTAGTTGTTTGTAGTGGTTTAATGATCCCGGACACTAAATTAGGTGGTAAAGTCTCCACCGTAAATGAGGTGTTCAATGATAAAACGACAACGACGTACATTTTCTTCTGAGTCCAAAATGGATGCAGCAAGCTTGGTTCTCGATCAAGGCTATTCAATAACTGAGGCGGCACGCTCTCTAGATGTTGGTGATACGGCTCTACGACGCTGGGTCGAGCTACTAAAAATTGAGCGTGGCGGGAAGACCCCAACCGTCTGTAGTGGTACGGTGAATTTGGCCACCTGATTAGAGGTGTTAAGATACACCTCATAGCATGACAGGTGAAACTATGACCAAGCGTACCAGACGCACTTTCAGTGCGGAGTTCAAACTCGAAGCAGCGCAACTTGTTCTCGACCAAAACTACACCGTTGTTGAAGCCGCCAAAGCCATGGGGGTGGGTAAATCGACAATGGATAAGTGGGTAAGGCAGCTCAAGTAAGAAAGAAAGGGAGTGGCTCCTCAAGCCTCACCTATGACACCAGAGCAAATTGAGATACGAGAGCTGAAGAAGAAACTTGCTCGCCTTGAAGAGCACAATGAAATATTAAAAAATGTATGGTCTGCTCCGTTTTTGCAAGTAAAAGCTCGCTGTCAGAATACGTTTGCGTCAATGTATCCGGCCTGTTTGTGAACCATCTAGTGTTCTGGCCTTGATGGGATCCGCACGTTGTTGTCCTAATAAAGCGCTCAGTCATAGAAGACTGCTTTTTTAGCCAGGCTTCAGCATCGTGGGTTTAACGCTTCTGTCATCAGCTTGTTTCTCGCAAAATCTATGGAAAATATAATTCGTTGTATGCTATTTCGTAGCCGAAGCTGCAGGATAAGGTTGATACTCCTGACCCGAGGTCAATACCTTCCAACAAATCCTCATTATCTTGTTAGCCAAGGCAATTAAAACAACATGGTGATGATGTGTCGCTTCTAACTTGGCTATCCACCGCCCGAGTGCGGATTTGTCTCGCTTCATGTGTATCTTTAAGGCTTTAGCCCCTTGTATCACCTGACGGCGTAGATAAACGTTACCTCTTTTACTTATACCACCAAGGTTGCTTTTGCCGCCTGTGGAATATTGTCGGGGAACCAAGCCCAACCATGCCGACATATCTCGGCCTCGCTTAAATTGAGTGCCTGAACCAACCGCTGCAATTAACCCAGTGGCGACAATTGGGCCAATACCTGGAACGCTGGATATAAGTTGGCACTTCTCTGACGCAATTGAGGCCTGTTGTAATTGCACACTCATCTCATCAATTTGAACATCTAGATGTTGCCAACGCTCTCGCAAGCGAAACACTAAAGCACGAATAAAGTCGGGAAGTCCATTTTCCGCATCCTCTAAGATGCTAGGTAAGTTACGTTCAAAAACTTTACGCCCTACAGGAACGGTAATGCCGTATTCAAGTAGTAGAGCCCGCATTTGGTTCACAGTAGCTGTGCGCTCAACAATAAAACGCTGCCTTACTCGATGAGTCGCTTGTAAGGCAAGTTGTTCGTGCGTCTTTAGAGAAACACAGCGCATAGTGCCACGACTGCCTGCTTCAGCGATTGCGGCAGCATCATTGAAGTCATTCTTGTTTGATTTTAAGTACGGCTTAACAAACTGAGCGGGAATAATTTTTACTGAGAACCCTGCATCATTAAACAATCTTCCCCAGTATTGGGAACCCGGACAAGCTTCAACCGCTACAATGGCAGGTGGAGTGTTAATCACAAAGGTTTTAAGCTGATTTCGATTAAGCTTTTTTCGCCAAAGAATATGCCCTTGACGATCCATTGCTACTATGTGAAACCAGTTTTTTCCTAGGTCGATACCGTAGATATGCACATTTGAACTAGACATGGTCGGTCTCCTTGTTTTTGCGCTCTCCCTTGCTGAGTATAGATATCAGAGGGAGGAGCAGACCATCCCATTAGGCTACAGCTCTCTTGATGTCGGACTCACTGAACAACTCTCGATAATCGAGAAACTCAGGCAGAGCTTTAGCGTTACCACCTTATGTCATGTGTTCAGTGTCCACCGCAGCAGTTGCAAATACTGGCGTTGTCGCCCTAAACATGTTTCTCCAGAGTTGGTGAAACTCAAGAGTCTTATTAAAGAAGTTCATACGGCAAGCAACGGCTCTGCGGGTGCGAGAAGCATTGCCGACATGGTGACGGCTCAAGGTGTAAAACTGACACGTTATCGAGCTTCTAAGATGATGAAATTATTAGGGCTGGTAAGCTGCCAAACACCGAAGCACCGATATCGAAAGGCATCACAAGAACACGTAGAGATCCCAAACCATCTGTCTCGACAATTTGCCGTTACCGCTCCCAACCAAGTCTGGGTCGGTGATGTGACGTATGTCTGGACGGGACAGCGCTGGATGTATGTTGCTGTTGTCATCGACCTGTTCGCGAGAAAGCCAATTGGTTGGGCGATGTCAGTATCGCCTGATAGTAAGTCCTGATTACCCCCGACTTTCAGCCATACTAAAAGCGTCTATACTTAATGTATTGTTATGGGAGGGTTTGGTATGCCAAAGAATCAGATTCAATTCCAAGGTGGGATTTCTATTCCTCGATTTCTAAGTCTTTATGGCACAGAAGAACAATGTCAGAAACGCTTATTTTCATTGCGCTGGGAGAATGGCTTCATGTGCCCTAATTGTGGCTCTACGAGCTACTGCCAGCTTAGGTCACGTCCCCTTTATCAATGCAATCGATGTCATCAACAAACCTCATTAACAGCAGGGACATTGCTTTCCAATAGTAAGCTTCCATTAACGGTTTGGTTTCTTGCTATCTACTTAAT